>NZ_JBSQYS010000001.1:0-215423 GCF_055140945.1 Sunxiuqinia sp. | reverse complement strand
TTCAATTGATAAAAACAGTACAGAAACACTTGAATTACCTGTAAAGTCTGATTTGTTTAACGATACTGATGAGGGTGATGAATTGACGATCACTGCAACTGCTGAAGATGGTTCTGCACTTCCAGCTTGGATGAGCATGAACGAAGCTGAGATGAAGTTGACTCTTTCTCCAACTGCTGATGAATTGGGAGAGCATAAGTTTATACTAACAGCAACCGATAAAATGGGTGCAACTGCAAGCGTAGAAATAGTTGTAGTTGTGCAAATTCCAACTGGTTTCGATGAGCTGATTAGTGAATCTGGCTACCGTGTTTATCCTAATCCAACTGATGGACTTATTAAAGTTGATGTGAAGAATGGCGATTTGTTAGAAGGAGAAATCTTTGTTCGTAACCTTGTTGGTCAGGAAATTCATCGTCAGGTATATCAATTGTCTGATCCGATTATGATTAACCTTTCAGATAAGGTAAATGGGATTTACTTTGTTACACTAAAATTGGGTGACAAGGAATTTACCGAGAAGATTATTAAGAAGTAATCAAATTCAAAATAATTCAAGAAAGAGGCAGCTGTTTAGACTGCCTCTTTCTTTTTGTAAAAAAGTAAAGCCTCCAAACTCAGGAGGCTTACACTTCGAATTGATTGATTAAAATATCCCTTTTGGGTTGATTGTTTATTCTCCGCTTTCTTCAGCTGCCACTTCAACAGGAGTTAACAAAATATCGACTGATGTTGTGTCGTTTGCAATGACAACGATACCTGAAGTTTCAAATTCTTCGTATCCTTCAGCAATGCATTTAATGTCGTAATCTGCTGTAGGAAGACCAATTGCTGCATAGTAGCCGGTTGTATCAGTCAAAGCTGAAGTGATCAATGAATCCATTTGATAGAACTCAACGGTTGCATTTCCAACAGCAACGCTATCTCCAACTGACACATATCCGTTGATAATGCCTGTGAAATCTTCTTGCACTACGGCTCGTATTACCGGCTTAAAAATAAAACCTTTAATGCCTTTTTTGCTTTTCACATTCCCTTGAACAATAAATGATTTACTCACATCAAAATCCAATAATACTGTTGATGAGCCACCGTCAGCAACTGTTAGCCCGTCCATTATTTTAATTTTCAAACCACTGCTTGACCCACTTGGAATTTTAAGGTCGTAAGTTGTGCTATCTTCGTCGTTCAGTACCACATTGGCATCAACCACATGCATTCTGATCAAATCATATGTTCCTGTATCCAATTCTGCTTCGGTCAATTCCGCAGTTACGCCATTTCTTAAATCCAGTAAATTGAATTCCATCATTTCTTCTGAAACCGTGATAAATGTCGTTGAATCATTCTCTGTAGAGTCTGAATCGGCCACCATGCGGATTTCAATTTTATCGATTGTTACATTGGCTTCGGCCACCATGTTGGTTGGAAACGGAGCATCGGTCAATAAAAACGACACATGGCCTTTCCCTGTTAGTGAGCCATTCGAATTTTCATCTGACAAGCTTCCGCTGGTCGGATCTTGACTATTTTCTGTACATGACATGAAAAATCCTGCCATCATCGCAAAAAGTATAATTGATGCTGTTTTTAATCTAACTTTCATAACTGTTATTTTTATTCGTTAATTATATATTCTTGATTTGAGTTAATTTGGTACTGCAGTCCCAACGATCGGCAAATAATGCGAACAGCTGTTTCTGCATTTGTTGTTTTTATCTTTCCCGAAAAATGTTTCCCGGTACTGGCTTGAAGTTCAATCTTAATGTTGAAAAACTCTTCCAGATTTTCAGTTAAGGCTGAAAGTTCCTGGTTTTTAAACGTTCTGTCGAACGCTGCGAGCTCTGGATAGTCAATCGCAAGCTCTTTTAAATCGGTTAACTGATTGTTTTTATATTCCAGCGAATTTCCGGCTGGTATTAGTTGTTCCTGCTTGTTGTCCGAAAATTTCACTTTCCCCTCGTAGCAACTAACGAGCATATTGTTTTGCTTTTCAGAAACCAGAAATCGAGTACCCAAAACACGGACTGCTCCGAGCTGAGTTTTTACCGTAAACTTTTCTCCCTTTTTAACTTCAAAATAAGCTTCTCCTTTTAAATCAACTTGCCGTTTCCACCAATATTTCGGATAACTGGCCGTGCTGTTTGGGCTGAGAACAACGCGCGATTGATCAGGAAGTCGAAACGTGAGAACTTGCTGGGTCTGGTTTTCAAACGACTGTTCAGCAAGAAAAAACTGAAGAAGGAAAACCAAAATAAGGCTTGCTGCAATGGGAATTGCAATTCGGTAAAAATTGAGTCGCAACGATTGTCCGTTTGCCCTTTTGTTTTTTCCCTCTCCAATTTTCTGGATGATTTCTCTCAGCACAACCTCTTCATCTTTCGTTTCCGGAACCTGATAGGATTCAATTACCTGTTCCATTCGGTCTTTTTTGTCGGGTAGAACAAGTAAAATTGGAAATACAGATTTGTTGGTCGTGCACATAGCTCAAATGATTGATTGATACCCTTACTATCCATTCAACTGAAAATACCCTACCAAGAAAATGAATTATTTTTCCAGAGGGGTGTAATGTGTTGGTTTATTGTAGTTTGATGTTGATGAAAAAAACAGGCGTAAATTTCAGGGCGGTAATGTCGGTGCGTATGGAATAAGAGCCAGTATTGTCAGAAATATTGAAATAGTCAACTTCTAACACATTTTTACGGTTTAAAATATTGAGCAGTGAAATACCTGAACTAATGGTAAAGAATTTTGATTTGAACCGCTTCATCAGCGATAAGTCGGCTTGGGCGAAAAAAGGTAGGCGACCAAACTCTTGACTAATTCCAGCTTCTTCACTTTGTGTGATCAGATAAGGGCTGCCGGAGTGGTAGGTTAAATTGGTAGATAAAATCCAACTTTTGTATCGGGCCATCTCGGTCCAGCGAATCCTGTGACGCTGATCGTCAAAAGCCGGATAGCTTTCGCCACTATTAAAAACCTCAAACTGTTCGGTTGATTTCGATAAGCTGTAGGCCACCATGTGTGTGAACAATCCCTGTTTGTAATGGACCAGAACGTCAAACCCATAGTGCTCTGATTTTCCATTTCGAGTAGAATAGCGAATGGTTTTTTCCTTACCGCCACTCAATTCGGCGTACAGATTGACTTTTCCCGATGTCGTTTTATAATAAGGCTCAATGTTGATTGATAAACCGTTGCTTTCATAGCGCAAGCCCATAACATGCTGCTGAGATTCCAGAATACCAACTCCTGTTGAGTCGGGTAAAAACCAAACTAAGTCACTGTTTCCATCCGTGTCTATTTTTCTGATTCGCGACATAAACTGGTTGTAAATTCCACCGGAGTAAAACAGATTTAGCTTTTCTGAAATCGCATAACTAATTCCCCACCGTGGTTGAAAATAGAGTTGATTCTGGATGTTTTCCTGGTTCACCCGCACTCCAATCCGGGCGTGTAGCTTTTCGGTCAACTGGATTTTTTCTTGTATGAAAGCATGTAGGATTGTTACTTCAGAATCGTAATTGATAGAGTCAATTTTGACATTTCCAACCGTTTTATTGTTGATGTACGAGTAGGAAACTTCGTCAACATTGGCACCAATACCAAACTGATGGGTGAGTTCCCCGGTTTTCCATTCGCTCGACCAACTGACCATGATCTCCTGTAAACGATTCTCGTCAGTGTCCGATTCTTCCTTGCCGCCTTTTCCGTTCTTGTTTGGTTCCAAACCTGATGCCGAAGCCGAGTATCTATTTAGTTCGTTGTATCCGAGGTTGAAATGATGTTGCCAATTTCCTGCTTGGTATCTCCAATTTCCTCCAATGCCGCGGTTCTCGCTGTTTGCCTCATCTGCCTTGAAAAACCGGGAGTTGTCGCTAAAAATAAAATCGCGATTTTGTTGATCGTTACTTTGAAAGGCGTTCAGCGATATCTCTTGATTTGCTGAAGGTTTAATGCTTAGTTTTAGGTTGGCATCATCGTACATAACAGTTGGTGATACGGATGCCTGATCATCCGTCTGGGTGCCTTGTTCCAAAATTTGCCGATACAAATAATTCTCCCACTGGTCGATGTAGGATTTTCGGTAGGCACCACTGATGGAGACGACCTGACCAATAGGAAGTCGGCCCGATGCATTTACATTGAGCAGGTTCGCTGATAGATCAAGGCTTGGGCGGTAATAATTATCTTTCCCAGTCAACTCTACAACGCCTGAAATCCGCTCGCCAAACGAGGCATCAAAAGCACCGCGAGAAACAAAAGCCTGCGAAATATATTTGGCATTGAGTACACTGAGGTTGCCAAACAAGTGGCTGGTTTCCAGAATCGGCATACCATCCAGCAAAATCAGGTTTTCGGAAGGGGAGCCTCCGCGGATAGAAATGCCGGAGGATTGCCCGCTAAGAAAATTAACACCGGGAATCAAACTCAACGAAGTCACCAAATCGCTGTCGTCAATTCGGGGCAAGTTTTCTGATTGCTTGGGGTTAAAGGCCATTCGTCCGTTTTGCTTGCCCATTTCAATCACATTCTTTTCTTGTTGATGAACTTCAATCGCTTCAATATGGATGGCAAAAGGCACCAGGGCAATCTGATGGAAATTATCAGGGTCTGTATTAATCGTGGTATCTAATCGCTGGTAGCCCAAATGACTAATCTGGATATTCACTTCATCCGTTTTTGCAATCTTTTCATTGAAAATTCCTAATTCATTGGTGATTGTTCCAAGGTTTTCGCCGTAAGCGACAGTGCAAAATAGCAATGGTTCGCCGGTGGTTTGATCAATAACCTGACCTTTTAGCGTGATGAATTCCGGCTTTTTCGGAGGTAGAGGTGCTGGGTTTTCATAGAGCACGTAGGTGTTCTCAATTTTCTCGAAAAGCAAGTGATATCGGTCGCTCAATAAGGTTAAAAAATCAGTGACTGAAATCTTATCCTGATGAATCGTAACGGTAATGGTCGAAAAATAGTCGGCATCAAAAGCAAATGGCGTGTGGTATGTTGCCGAAATTTCTTCAAAAACGGTATTCAGACTTTTGTTTTCAGCATGTACGGAAATGACTTGTTGCTGTGCAAAACCAGAGATGCTTAATAAAACAAGAAGTAGGCTAAAGACGATATGTGTTTTACGATTTTCCAACAAAGTTTCATGTTTTTGTGTTGCCTAAAGATAACCACCTTAAAACTGTTTATCTACTTTCGATCGTAAATGTTTAAGTGCCTTGCTGATGTGTTTTTCGATTGCTTTGACACTTAATTGCAGGTTGTCAGCAATTTCCTGATAGGTCATTTTTTCAATCCGGTTCATTAAAAAAATGGCTCTGGTTTTTTCGGGCAACTGCGCCATGGCGGATTGCAATTTTTGATCAAACTCTTTCAGTTCCATCAGATATTCCGGCGACTCATTTTCGTGCTTTGTGACTAGCGAACTGCTAAAATTGAGCTGAATTTTTTTCTTGCGATGATGCTTGAAATAATGATTTCGAGCGATGGTGAAAAGATAAGACCGGACAGTTTCTTGCTTGACGTTGAATCGTTCTTCCCACAAAACAAGGAAAACATCCTGAGCCAGATCATCGGTAATAGTCAAGTCTCCCGAGAGGTAGTAAATGAAATTTCGAACATACTGGTAATGCTCCTTAAATACCGACTGAAACCAATTATTATCACGTTTTCCTTCAATCCTCATCCTTCTCTCCTGTCTTGTCAACCTGAACAAATATAAGAATTTACTCTATCTAACTGATTATTCACTTTCAATATTGCGCAGGCTAAAAGTTTGCTGAAATTAGAAACTGCTTTTTTTTGACTAACAATTTGAAAGCCTGAATTTATCAATCCCCTTTTTTATTATTTTTGCAGGCCTATGGAAAATAACAACACTCAAAAGCGAATTGTGGGTATCGGAAGTGCCCTGGTTGATATTCTGGTTCAATTAAAAGATGATCAATTGCTGGATACATTTCAGCTGCCTAAAGGAAGTATGACCTTGGTTAATGCTGAGCTTTCTCAGAAAATGCTGGATCGCACTGCAGACATTGATCGGAGTATTGAAACCGGCGGTTCATCAGCCAATACGGTTCGCGCAATAGCCCAACTGGGAGGGAAGGCTGGTTTTATTGGCAAAATTTCGAATGATGAAATGGGGCATTTTTTCAAAGATGAATTTGAGAAGTCGAATATCACACCTCATTTGTTTTTTAGCCAGATTCCTACGGGGAAAGCGGCTACCTTGATTTCTCCCGATTCGGAGCGCACGTTTGGCACTTACCTTGGTGCTGCCAGCGAATTGAGTGTTGATGAACTTTCCGAAAAACTATTTGCCAACTACGACTACCTGCACATTGAAGGCTACTTGGTTTTTAATCATGAGTTGATTGAAGGTATTTTGAAGTTAGCGAAAAAGCAGGGTTTGAAAATCTCTCTGGATATGGCCAGTTTTAATGTTGTTGATGCCAACCTTGAATTTTTAACCCGACTGGTTGAAGAATATGTAGATATTGTTTTTGCCAATGAGGAGGAAGCGAAGTCGTACACCGGATTGGAGCCAGAGGCAGCCTTGAAAAAAATTGCCTCTCAGTGTGAAATTGCCATTGTTAAAATTGGTAAAAAGGGCTCCTTAATTCAGGCCGGGAACCAATTTATTCAGGTTGAAACGCCGATTGTGAAAAGCATTGACACGACCGGGGCAGGTGATGTTTATGCCAGCGGATTTTTATTTGGGTTGGCCAATAACAAGGGTTTGCAGGAATGTGGCAAACTGGGTTCGTTGCTGGCAAGCAAAGTTATTCAAGTGCTTGGTGCAAAAATACCTGAATCAAAGTTGGCCGAAATTAAAGAGGAAATGCAAACGATTCATGGTTAAAACAGTCCATGAATCTGAGCATCAATTTTGTCAATTACACCACTTAAATCCTCCGGACTGTTGGTGATGTCAATTTTATCAACATTGACGACCAGAAGTTTACCGTCAGTATAATGATTGATCCAAGCCTCGTATCGCTCATTGAGTTGTTTGAGGTAATCCAACCGGATGGAGTTTTCGTATTCGCGTCCTCGTTGCTGAATTTGATTAACTAAAGTCGGAACACTTGCCCTCAGGTAAATTAATAAGTCAGGAGCTTTCACCAATTTGCTCATCAACTGAAACAAGGTTTTGTAATTATTGAAATCGCGGGTCGACATCAGTCCCATGGCGTGCAGGTTTGGAGCAAAAATCTCTGCATCTTCATAAATTGTCCGGTCTTGAACCACCGTTTGTCCCGAATTCTGAATATCCATCACCTGACTAAAACGACTGTTTAGGAAAAATATTTGCAGGTTGAAAGACCAGCGTTGCATGTCTTCATAGAAATCATTGAGGTAAGGGTTCTCATCAACGTCCTCATAATGAGGTTTCCAGCCATAGTGTTTTGCCAGAAGTCCGGCCATTGTTGTTTTCCCGGCCCCAATGTTGCCTGCAAGTGCGATGTGCATGATTTTATTTTTTCAGTAATTCGAATACAAATTTAATGGAGCTTACTGAATACGCCCTATAAATTACAATCTTTTTTGGAGCTCAATAAGCTCATCCAGGTATTTCCGGTTATTGGCCAATCGAGGAATTTTATTCTGTCCACCAACTTTCCCGCGTTGTTTCATCCATTCGTAAAACAGCCCGTCTTTGGCAACTACCAAATGTGGTTTTTCCAGGGTCAGATTTTTGTGTCGTTTGGCTTCGTAGTCCGAGTTAAGCGTTTTTAAGGCATCGTCCATTACCTCCATGAAATAGTCAAAATCTTCTGGCTTTTGCTCAAATTCAATGATCCATTCGTGTGCCCCTTTTTGGTCACCTTTCATAAAAACAGGGCCGGCAGTGTATTCCTTTATATTGGCTCCGGTGCGTTCGGTTGCAATGTTCAAAGCTTGCTCGGCATTGTCAACAATTACCTCTTCGCCAAAAGCATTGATGAAGTGTTTGGTGCGTCCGGTAATTTTTATTTTGAATGGTTTTTTCGATGTAAATTGAACTGTGTCGCCAATAACGTAGCGCCACAGCCCGCCGTTTGTGCTAATTACCAAAGCATAGTTTTGTCCCAACTCAACTTCCGAAAGATTTAGGGCTTTCGGATGATCTTCCTGAAAGTTTTCCATCGGTATAAACTCGTAATAAATTCCGTAATCCAGCATCAGTAACATGTCGCTGCTTTCCGGGTCGTCTTGAATAGCAAAAAAACCTTCGGAGGCGTTGTAGGTTTCCATGTAATTCATGGATTTCGAAGGAATGATATTTTGATATTGTTCGCGATAAGGATCAAAATTGATTCCGCCATGAATGAACACTTCCAGGTTGGGCCACACTTCCAAAATATTGTTTTTCCCGGTATGTTCGAGTACTTTTTTCAGGAGCACCAAATACCACGAAGGCACACCTGCCAGCGAGGTTACGTTTTCATCAAGGGACTCTTCAATAATTTTGGCTACCTTTTCTTCAAATTCTTCAATCAGCGCAACCTCAACTGATGGAGTCCGAATGAACTCAGACCAAAAGGGAGTGTTTTCAATCAGGATTGCTGACAAATCACCAAAATAAGATTTATTGCTGAAGTTATTTACACGGTGACTTCCTCCCAGAGTTAGCGTCTTCCCGTATAAAACGCCCGAGTCAGGATTGTTCTTGAGGTATAAGGCAAAAACGTCTTTGGCTCCTCTAAAGTGTACATCTTCCAACGATTGCTTGCTTACCGGAATGAACTTACTTTTATCGTTGGTGGTGCCCGATGATTTGGCAAACCATTTTATTTCGCCCGGCCAGAGCAGGTTTTTTTCTCCCAGCCGAAGTCGTTCAATATAAGGGGCAAAATCTTCGTAGTGGCGGATCGGGACTCGCTCCTTAAATTCCCTCTCAGAGCTGATGCTTTTGAAGTCATATTGTTTCCCGATCTCTGTATCACGCGCTTCCTTTATTAAATCAAAGAAGACTTCCAATTGGGCGTCGATAGGGTGTTTTTTGAAAAGGTCAATTTGATAGATTCGTTTGAAATTTATCCAGTTTATGATCGAATTAAGAATAGGCATTTTTATTTTTTATATGATTTAACAAATATGTTTGTTTTCGGTTTCCAAGCCAGCCAAATTTATCTTTTTTGAATGAGACTACCTATGAACTGCCAGCCAAAAATATTTTTCTATTTTTACTGAAAATATTGTTTGCTGAAAAAGGTAAACCTTAGATCAAACAAACGACTAAAAAACAAACTGGTGAATTACATTGATATCGTTTTAGGTGTTTTGCTGATATTTGCCGCGGTTCGTGGTTTCTCGAAAGGTTTTGTTGCAGAGCTGGCTTCGCTGGCAGCTTTAATCCTCGGTGTTTGGGGGGCTATCCACTTTTCGCAGTTTACCGCCGAGTTTATCGTTGAAACCTTTAATTACGATTCGAAACATCTCGGGCTGATTGCATTTTTAGTCACATTTGTTGTCATTGTTATTCTGATTCATTTGGTTGGGAAAGCTGTTGAAACGATTATTTCAGCCGTAGCTCTTGGCTTTATTAATCGGTTGGCCGGCATTTTGTTTGGTGTCATAAAATCGGCCTTTATCATAAGTGTACTCCTTCTGATCCTTGATGAGGTTGATGAAAATGTTGGAATTCTTCCGAAGGACGTCAAGGACAATTCACAGATGTATGAGCCGGTAAAAAATCTGGTGCCGACAATTCTTCCATTCCTGAATTTTGATGC
Source organism: Sunxiuqinia sp. (assembly GCF_055140945.1). Classification (NCBI taxonomy): domain Bacteria; kingdom Pseudomonadati; phylum Bacteroidota; class Bacteroidia; order Marinilabiliales; family Prolixibacteraceae; genus Sunxiuqinia; species Sunxiuqinia sp. The sequence continues at coordinate 205,695 of NZ_JBSQYS010000001.1, read as the reverse complement.
AATTGACCAGGATCTTTTCAAACGTAAAAATCATCTCCGTGAAAAAAGAGTGGTTTAGAAAAAATCAACCTTCATTTGATGAACTTGAAGAACATGCATGCCCAAACTGTTCGCATGAATTCAAAGGATTCTATTGTCCCAATTGTGGACAGTCTGATTCTGAATTTAATCGTCCGTTTGGTTTCGTGTTTTATGATTTTCTTGGCAATTTCGTCTCTTTTGATACCCGGTTTTTACGGACTTTTCGCGATCTGGTTTTTAGGCCGGGATTCCTGACATTGGAATTTTTCAGAGGGCATCGTGCGCGATATGCACCACCTTTTCGGGTTTATATTTTCTTAAGTTTTGTACTTTTTCTGTTACTTCAATTACTTACAAATCAGGGTTTGAATACAGCGCTCGATTATGAGTTAGCTGATAATGATCAAATTGTTCTTGCAGATTCACTCATTCAGGAAAACGTTGACAGCTTGGATGTTGGTCAGTTTATTGAAACTGAAGATTCGACGGAGATTGCTGAGTTTAAGCTCAACTATTCAGACCTGTTAAACCAACAGACGATTCATGGTAAGCTTCGGAATCTTGCCGATCAATTGGAAGAAGGGGTGAGGGAAACCGAGGATCCTGTAAAAAGAACCAAATTGCTTAATTTAGTTCATCTGCTTCGGTCTCCGGAGAGTTTGGTTTCCAGAATTTTAAAATACCTGTCCTATGCATTTTTCGTTTTATTGCCGGTTTTTGGCTTGTTGCTGAAATTGTTCTATGTCCGGCAAAAAGTATTCTACATTCGGCACCTGATTTTTTCGGTACACATTCACGCTTTTATGTTTTCTCTGCTTAGTCTGGTTGTTGCCATTAACTTAATTTTTTCATGGGAAGTGGCTTCCTGGTCCTTGTGGTTGTTAGCATTCGTTCCTGTTTATATCTATCTCGCGTTGAGGAACTTTTATCGTCAGCCTTATGTCAAAACCTTTATTAAGTTTCTGTTGCTTGGGGTGGTTTATAATCTTATTTTACAATTTGCGCTAGTCTGCATATTTATCAGTGCCTTGGGAGTTCTATAATCAACTGATTTCTTGAAAATATTAGCCAGATTCGTTAACCCTTAATGGTTCATTTTTATATCTTTGCCGAGATTTTTGCAATTAGTTAGCGTCCTGCGGATTTCTCACTTTTGAGTTTCCGAATGAATCGCTTTTCGAATATGATAATAACAGACCCAAAATAATACAGATGAAACGAGCACGTTTAGTCAAAGCACAAAAGGTAATGATTAACGTACGAGTTCCATATGATACCTTATAAATAAACAATTTTAATCATATGAACTTTGTTGAAGAATTACGTTGGCGCGGAATGCTCCACGATATGATGCCCGGAACAGAAGAACAACTGCAGAAAGAAATGACAACAGCTTATGTTGGTTTTGATCCGACAGCAGATTCGTTGCACATTGGAAGTTTAGCTCCAATTATGCTATTGAAGCGTTTTCAAATGGCTGGGCACAAACCCCTTGCTTTGGTCGGGGGTGCTACTGGTATGATTGGCGATCCGTCGGGAAAGTCGCATGAGCGAAATTTGCTAAACGAAGAGACTTTGCAGAAGAACCTTGACGGAATCAAAAAGCAATTATCGAAGTTCTTGGATTTTGAAAGTGACGTCGAGAATCAGGCTGTTATGGTCAATAATTTCGATTGGATGAAAGAGATTAGTTTCCTTGAATTTATTCGCGATATTGGCAAGCACATTACCGTTAATTACATGATGGCTAAAGAGTCAGTAAAGAAACGTTTAAATCCGGACGCTAAAACCGGTATGTCTTTCACCGAATTCACCTATCAGCTCGTGCAGGGATTCGACTTTTATTGGTTGCATCAGAATATGGATTGTAAGTTGCAGATGGGAGGATCAGATCAGTGGGGGAATATTACAACCGGGACTGAACTGATTCGGAGAAAATCTGGCGGAGAAGCTTATGCGTTAACGATTCCATTGATTAAGAAAGCGGACGGTAGTAAATTTGGTAAAACCGAAAGTGGCAACGTGTGGCTGGATGCCAAATTGACTTCACCCTATAAATTCTATCAATTTTGGTTAAATACCACCGATGAAGATGCCGAATCTTACATCAAAATTTTTACCCTTCTTGATAAGGTGGAAATTGATGCGTTGATTGCCAGCCACAAGGAAGCTCCACACATGCGTGAACTTCAGAAGAAATTAGCCGAGGAAGTTACGGTGATGGTGCATTCGAGCGAGGATTATGAAATGGCAGTTGAAGCATCGCAGATTTTGTTTGGTCGTGGGACTGCCGAAAACCTTAAAAAGCTTGATGAGCAAACTTTTCTGGCTGTTTTTGATGGTGTCCCTCAGTTCGCCGTTTCAAAAGCCGAACTAGACTCAGGTGTTAATGTGGTTGATTTGCTAGCCGATAAGGTTGCTGTTTTTCCTTCGAAAGGTGAATTGCGCCGGACAATTAAAGGGAATGGATTGAGCATCAATAAAGAAAAAATATCTGATCAGGAATTAGTGGTAAGTGCTGATCATCTGATTGGAAATAAGTATGTTCTGGTTCAAAAAGGGAAGAAGAACTACTACTTACTAATTGCCGAATAAATATTGGTGGACTGATAATAATATATCCTGAATTCCGTTCAAAAATAACGACCAAACAATCTCACTTTATGAAAAGCTTTTTTGATAACCAGAGTCTTTTTACTGTTATCTGGAAATGGAAACAACATCTCATCATTGTTGGAGTCATTACTATTATAGCGTCTGCAGTATTTTCTTCGCCGTATTTTATAACACCATTGTTTCAGTCACAAGCCAGGGTATATCCAACGAATACCCAGTCTTATTCAGAGGAATCGGAGAGTGAACAAATGTTGGAAGTTTTTAATTCTACCGATATCAAGCGGCAGATTGTCGATGCATTTGAGTTGACCTCACGTTATGGCATTAAGGAAGATGATCCTTATTTCCGAACTAAAATACTAAAAAAATATGACGATCGGATTGAATGTAAAAAGACAGAATATGAGTCGATTGAACTGATGGCGCGGGATGCAGATCCACAAATTGCCAGTAATATAGTGGATTCATTGGTTGCTTTTTACAACCGCAAAATATTGTTTTTACGCCAACAAAAGGCATTTGAAGAAGCCTTCTCCTATCAAAATGACCTAGTGCGTAAAAAGAAAGAGATTGATCGGGTTTCTTCGGAAATGGAAAGCTTGAGAAAGGAGTATGGTTTGCTTGATTATGAGATTCAGACAGAGCAAGTAACAATGGGGTATATGACAGCTCTTGCCGAAGGAGCCAACAGAACTGCGGTCAATGATATTAAAGATCTGATGACTAATCTTGAGAAAAAAGGAGGACAGTTCTTTTTGTTACAACGGGAACTTGAAGCATTGGAGATTCAGCGTGATACGATAAATCGACGATATGATAAGGCGATAGCAATAGCAGAAAAAGAAGAGACCTACACCATGGTTGTTGAAGAACCATTTCCTGCTGATAAGAAGTCATACCCGACTCGCTGGCTGATTGTTTTGGTAAGCTTAATTGCCGTTGAGTTTTTGGCATTGCTTACTGTTTTTAGTTTAGAGGGAATTAAATCTTCAAAGCAGTAAATTTTGCTCAGTAAACATTATAAAATTATTCTGTTTTACGTTGTTTCAGCTTTATTTTTAGCATTCAACATTTATTTTGTCGTACAACAGGAAACCCTGCTAGCAAGCATTTTACCCCTTGTGTTGGCCATCGTTTTCATTGCTATTGTCCGGTTGGATAGCTTGTTGTTATTGGTCACTTTTTTTACTCCGATATCCTTGCCCTTGCACGATTTGGTTGAAGGGTTGCCGTTTGATATGTTTCTTCCCACAGAGCCATTGTTATTTGGTATACTGATTTTGTTTTTATTTAAACTGGCTGAACGGCAGAGTTTTGAAAAGGATATTCTAACACATCCAATTTCGCTTGCACTGTACTTTTATTTGGGCTGGATGCTGATTACCGCTGTAACCAGCACCATGCCAATTGTGTCGCTCAAATTTTGGTTATCCAAACTTTGGTTTTTGGGCGCATTCTATTTCATGGGTATTCTTCTTTTTCGCAATACGAAGAATATCTATCGGTTTGTTGGATTGTATTGCGGAGCTTTTGTGATCGTTATTTTTTATGCTTGGGCGCGTCATTTTGCTTTTGGATTTCATAACGATCAGGCGGCGCACTTTGTTATGAACCCTTTTTATAAAGATCATACCTCTTATGGAGCCATGCTCGCTTTCTTTATCCCGATTTTGATTGGATTAACATTCTCAAAATCATATCGAAATGGCTATCGTCTCCTTTCGGGCTGTGGGTTGTTATTGTTTACGATTGCTTTAATTTTGTCGTACACACGTGCTGCCTGGCTGAGTTTAGTACTAGGAGGGGTGGTTTGGCTGGTCATTAAGTTGAAGTTACGGTTTAGGCCACTGTTTATTACAGGCCTGTCTGTTGTTGCGATTGTGCTTGTTTTTCAGACTCAGATATTAATGTTTCTTGAACGAAATAATCAGGAATCGTCAGCCGATCTGGCAACGCACCTTTCGTCGATGACCAATGTAACAACCGATGCATCTAACCTGGAGCGAATCAATCGGTGGAGTTCCGCTTTGCAAATGTTTGAGGAAAAGCCCGTGTTTGGTTGGGGGCCAGGAACTTACATGTTTCAGTATGCACCATTTCAACTAACGAAAAACCGAACGATTATTAGCACTAATTCAGCAGACCGGGGGAATGCGCATAGCGAATATTTGGGGCCACTTGCTGAGTCCGGTTTTTTAGGTGCAGTCAGTTTTATTTTGTTGGTAGTCGTTATTTTGTATGTTGGAGTTCATGCATATACGCGATCGTCGAAAAAGGAGCATCGAATGATCATCTTATCTGCGATTATTGGGTTGGTGACCTATCTCGTTCATGGCTTTTTAAATAATTTTCTGGATACCGACAAGGCATCCATTCCATTCTGGGGATTTGTTGCAATACTTGTAGTTTTTGATTTACAATCGAAATTGGAACAGAAGAGGAACTTGCCTAAGAAAAAATTACAGGTATAAAAAAAGCCCGGATTCCCGGGCTTTACAGTATCAAATAAAAATCTGTTTTATTTCTTTACACGTTCGCTGTAACTGCGTTCGCGAGTGTCAATCTTAATTACGTCGTTTTCGTTGATGAAAAGTGGAACCATAATTTCAGCTCCGGTTTCCACTGTTGCCGGTTTTAAAGCAGTTGAGCTTGCCGTGTTTCCTTTTTCACCTGGAATCGTCTGAGTAACCTCTAGTTCTACAGAGGCTGGCAGCTCGGCAGTAAGTGGAGTTTCGATTTCTGTTTGGAAATTGACTTCGATTATTTGTCCTTCCTTCATCAAATCAGAATTTTCGATCAAGTCCGGATCCAATGAAATTTGCTCGAACGTCTCGGTGTGCATGAAGTTGAATCCCATGTCGTCTTTGTATAAATATTGATAGGGTCTTCTTTCAACCCGAACAACATCAACTTTAACACCTGCATTGAACGTATTTTCAATGACTTTACCGGTTTTTACATTTTTCAACTTTGTGCGAACAAATGCCGCGCCTTTTCCTGGCTTAACATGTTGAAACTGCACAATGGTGAAAATCTGACCATTGTATTCAATTGTCAATCCGTTTCTAAAATCTGAAGTACTTGCCATATCTTTGATATATAATGAATTACAAAAATTTTGTGCAAAAGTAGTTAATTTCTGCCTAAAAACGGTAATTTCTGATGTAATCCAATTGCGTTCGTGTGTTATTCAATCTGCTCAACACCATTGATTTTGTATGAATCCAGTTCACATTTTAATGAACCCACTTTTAAATCGAATTCTAATAGTACCGGTATTCTTGCTTTGTCGTTGGTGATGTAGAACTTTAGTCCGCTGTTGCTGTTCAACACTTTTCCTTTGTCAATTCGAGGTTGAATAATATGGCATTGTTTTTCACCTAGGGAAGATTTTATTTTTGTTTTTCCGAGGTATTTCACACGCATCCAGAAAAACTTATCGGCATGAAAAACAGGTATCGAAAACTCTTCGCCACCATCAAACTCATCCAGGTAGGGGGTGTTTCTCATGTAATAAAATGAGGTTACAAAATCGATTGTAGTGGGTGGTACTTCGTGCGCCCCGGACTTTAAGGAGTACAAAGAGTCTTTCTCAGGAAAGAAATAGGCTTCGTTATACCATTCGTAATCACCTTCCTGAATATCGCGGATAGCCATATAGGGCTGATAGGTTGCCGGATTAACAAAGCTTTCATAAACGTCGTGCACTTTAAACAAAAAGTCGGTAACCCCAACTGTGTTGCCGTCCAGTAGTAAGTGAATAGCTTCTTTCCCTTGATAAGTTGTGTCTTGAACACTCAAAGTTGCTTCCCCGCCTCGGAAAAAACCATACTTCATATGGTATTTTAATTCTTCCTTGGGCTGGGCTGATGCAAAGACCCAGGCGGTTAAAAAAATAAATATCAATTTTAATTTCATTGTTTCAAGATGTTCTTTTTGGGTTTGCCTGCAATGAAGTCTTTTAGGTAAAAAGGCTCGAAGTAGGCAACATCCACAAAATCATTATTTTCATATGCTTCTTGAGACAAAGAACACATAAACTGTGCCGAAGTTTTTATGTTATCAATAAATATGGCATTGGGATGATCAATTGCTGATTGGCATTTGGCTGAACCGTTTCCAAAAAAAGCGATTGGGTGTTTTTCCAATAAATTATGGAACGATTCACGATCTATGATCGCAGCTGAGACGGATTCAATCGGCTGATGTTCTTGATTGTATAGCGCTGTGTAAACTTCCATGCGCCGGGCATCAATCATCGGGCAAAAAAGCAGATTGTCAGCTTTGTTGAGTTTGTATTTTTTGAGGTTTGAACTGACATGATGACTCATCGACTGTAGAGGACTGACTGCAATTAATGGTATTTGGTTAGCATAGCATAGTCCTTTGGCCAGTGATACTCCGATTCGAAGACCTGTATAGGAGCCCGGACCTTTGCTGACTGCAATCGCATTAAGTTGCCGATAGGTAAGCTGGTTTCGTCGCAATAGCTCATCGGTAAAAACGCTTAACTTTTGGGCATGGTTTTGTCCTTCGTGACTTTCAATATAGTCGATCATTTGTCCATTTTCAGCAATCGATACGCTGCAAACTTCAGTCGATGATTCCAAGTTCAGTATTCGAGTCATTATCTTGATATTTAGCTGCAAAAATAAGATATAAACAGAATAACAAGTAAAAATCAGTAAAGATTATTGAAGCGTATTTTTTTGTTAAAAAGTAATCGGAGGGAAACTTCTGTTAAGTTTCTATTTTTTATTAGTTTTAGGTGATTTTTAATACGATAGCATGTATAGAGCTGCAATTATTGATGATGATCAGTTAGCCCGACGAGTCTTGTTTCGAATACTTGATCAGCATTTCTCTGATATTGAAATTGTTGGAGAGGCCAATTCTGTCGAAAGTGGCGTCGATTTGATTATCAAGGAAGCTCCCGATTTGGTTTTTCTGGACATTGAGATGCCAGATGGAACTGGATTTGATTTGATAGAAAAGCTTCCGACTGTAAATTTCAAACTGGTTTTTACGACTTCATACAGTGATTATGCAATCACTGCATTCAAATATTCTGCCTTTGACTATATTTTAAAGCCCGTTTTAGTTGAGAATGTCAAAGCAACTATTCAGCGGATTAGTGAAATTCCGGTGCTTAGTGAAAAACATCGTGTTGAGGTATTGAAACAAAGTATTGAGAAGAAGGAAGATAGTTCGCATGTGACGATCGCTCTGCCCGAAATGAATGGATTTGCCATTATCAAAGTCAATAATATTATTCGTTGCGAGGGCGAGCGTAACTATACCCGGGTATTTTACCAAAATGAGACTTCGGTGCTAATCAGTCGTACCTTATTAGAGTTTGACCAATTACTTGTGCCGCACGGATTCTGTCGTATACATCGTTCGCATTTGGTCAATTTGAAATATGTTAATCGGTATTTAAAAACCGATGGTGGAATGGTGGAATTGGCTGATAAATCGCAGTTACGGGTCTCCCCAAAATACAAAGAAGAATTGCTTGATAAATTACTACATAACCGCCTGTAAATTTGTTGATAGCCCTTTTGATTCGGTGTAATGGCCCTTTTGAGAGTTGAAGGTCGTCGTTCGGTAATTTAGAAGTGTTCTTGAATTATAAAATATTATATTTGTCAGCGGATTTGAGAGACGGGATTTACTGAATGATAGAATGATGCGAGAAATGGGTGAGTGTCGTTCAGAGGTAACAACAGAGGTAAAAAATTGAGGCGAATGATAAACCCGCAAAATAGATATCGGTTATTCTTTATTCTAGCTAGATATATTTTCTCTTCAAGAAGTTCCAGTTCGGGGCAGCGGTGTAGTTGTGTGCTGTCGGAATTCAAAATTACAATTGTCATTTTTTCTTTTTTTTTATTTGGTGCTATCCTGAATAGTGAAGCACAAACTACCACCATTTGGCAAGAAGATTTCACCTATTCTGATGGTACTATTACAGGCGAAGGAAGTCCGTCAGGAGTTGCAAGTTGGACTGCTGAAGGATATAATGGAAATTCAGGGATTACTGTTTATAATAATGCGTTGTTAGCAACTCGTTCCAGTAGTGGGAATCGCGATACATGGGAGACAGACTTGTCAATTGATATTTCAGCTTATGCCGATGTTGAAATTTCATTAGATGTATTCGGTTTTGGAGATATGGAATCATCTGATTACTTGAGGGTCTATTATAATTTAGACAATACTGGATGGCAGTTTTTTTCCAACAATGGTAATTTGAATGATAATAACTGGAGCCCAGTTGTTGCCTCTCAAACGGGTTTAAATGGAACATCGTTGAGTATTCGGATTGTAATGGTCAATAGTTCCACTGATGAGTATTATTATGCAGATAATATTGTTGTAACAGGAACTCCTCCATGCACTGCTATCGGAGACCCTTCTATTTTTGGTGACAGTCAATGGAATGTTTACGCTTATAATGGAGATGACATTGATTTAAATGGACTTTCCTACCGTGGCTATTATACAGAATCGAGTTTAACATTTGATTCCAGGAACCGCTGGGATGGCGCCACTTCTCCTTCGAATGCTTCGGGATACCTGGGATGTACAGTTGACAACAATAACCATACAGTCGTTTATAAACGCACAAACTTCAGCTGTGGAACATATCAAATTGATGTTACCGGGCATGATGATGGAGCGAGGTTATACATTGATGGGAGTCAAGTTTGGGAACATATTGGATGTTGTGATTCACACACAAATGTATGGACCGGTTTGTTGGATAGTAATTCCACTGTTGAGTTTCGAGTTGAAGAACAAGCGGGGCAATCATCTGGTGCGTTGGTTTTTACCTCAGTTGAGACGAGTTTGGGGGCTGATTTTTCAGCGAGTCCTACCACCGTCAATGCTGGAGTTAGTGTTTCATTTTCTGATTTGTCTTCTGGAAGTCCGAATTCTTACCTGTGGTCGTTTCCTGGAGGAGACCCTTCTTCAAGCACATCGCAAAATCCAACTGTAACTTATAATGCTGGAGGAACTTATGATGTTTCGCTTACCATTTCGGATGATTGTGGTGAAGATACTCAAACAAAAACAGGTTATATTACAGTGGCTAGTGTTATACCATCGGTTTCTCTAAGTATTGACAATCCTTCGATTTTGGAAAACGGAGGAGAAGCAGTTATAACTGCTACATTAAGTAACGCCTATAGCCAAGCTGTAACCATTTATCTTGATTTTAGTGGAACCGCTGCAAATAGTTCAGATTATTCAAAGACTTCGAATTCAATTGAGATACCGGCAGGAAGTTTGAGTGGGACAGTAACGATAACCGGTATTGACGACTGCTATGTGGAGGGGGATGAAACTATATTGGTTGATGTGTCAAGTGTAACTAACGGTACTGAAAGTGGAAATCAGCAAGTAACTACCTCGATTATCGATGATGATTTTTATCCCACCATTACGCTTTCGGCTAACAATAGTTCAATTCCGGAAGATGGCGGATCATCCATTGTAACTGCCACATTAAGTAATACTTTTTGTGCCGACATTACAATTTATTTCAACTATAGTGGAAGTGCTGTTCATCCAAATGATTATAGTAACCCTACTTATTCAGTATTAATTCCGTCAGGTTCACTTACTGAGGAGGTTGCAATTACAAGTGTGAATGATTACCTCGTTGAATCTGATGAAACAGTTATTGTAAGTGTTGGGTCAACAAATATTGCAGGAATCTCAACAAGCGTTACCCCAACCACGATTACAATCAACGACGATGATTCTTATTCAATAACAGTTAGTCCGACCAGTGGGCTGATCACTACAGAAGACGGTGGAACTGCTACATTTACGGTTGTACTCAATGCGATTACTTACAATGATGTAACGATAAGCTTAACATCAGATGATATTTCTGAAGGAACAGCTAGCCCGTCGAGTTTAACATTTACACCATCTAATTATAACGTACCACAAACAGTTACAATAAATGGGATTGATGATGGAAGTAATGATGGTGATGTGAATTATAGCATTATTACTTCCGCTGCAAGTTCTTTCGACAATAATTTTAATGGATCCAATCCGCAAGATCTTTCGGTTACTAATATTGACAATGAAATTGTCGTTGATGAATGTAATTTCTCGTTAACTGCAACAACGAATACAGTTGAATGTCAGAACTCCATAAACGGAACAATTGACTTAACTGTTCCATATCCTATTCAGTTTAATGATCCCGATTATATTGACTTAGGTAACATGTTAATGTCAAACCTATCTCAATTTACGTTGGAAGGATGGATTAAAGTAGATTTATCGACGATTGGTTCCCGAATCAGCTTGTTTGGGCAAAACGATGCCATTGAATTTGGTTTTGAAAATGCATCGAGCTTGGGGTGTTGGACTCCATGGGGAGGAAGTGTCTCAACAAATGCGTATCCCGCAGATAACGGCTGGCATCATGTAGCTGCAGTTGGCGATGGGAATTCAATAACATTGTATATTGATGGTGCGGTTGTTACCACTGGCGGCAATACCACAGGTAATTATGGTACATCCACTTATACTTCAAAAATTGGAGCTGGTGTTTGGGATCCATCCGGAGGTAGTTTTCCTGGTCAAATGATTAAAGTAGGTTTCTGGAACTCCGCATTAAGTCCCGGAGAAATCGGAAACCTCGCTTCTGGATTCTATCAGTATACGGGGTCAGAATCCGGATTGTTAGCAGGGTTTAATTTTTATGAAGGATCAGGTACAGCTCTGACATCAGTGCCGGCGGGAAATGATGGAACTTTTTCAGGCTCGCCGACTTGGCAGGATGATTACTCCTATTTATGGACAAAATCCGGTGATACCGGTTTTTCTGCAACAACACAAGATTTGTCCGGAGTCGAGCCCGGAACATATACTGTCGTTGTTTCAAATACTTCAATGGGCTGTGCGAGTAATGGTAGTTGGACTATTGATTATAGCGACACAACTGATCCAACTGCCGTTTGCCAGGATATAACAATTGCTCTTGATAATTCGGGTAACGCCACAATCACTCCATCTCAAGTTGATAGTGGGAGCAATGATAACTGTACTCCTTCAGGTAGTCTGGGTTTGAGCCTGGATGTGAGTTCCTTTACATGTTCCGATTTGGGCGATAATACCGTTACGCTGACGGTAACGGACGAGAGTGGGAATGTCACTACCTGTAGTTCGGTGGTCTCTGTTGTTGATACGGAAGCTCCAACTGCTATTTGCCAGGATATTTCCGTAACCATCGGTGCCGGCGGTCAGGCAACAGTTGCCGCAGCAGATGTTGACAATGGGAGTATGGATAATTGTACTTCTTCCGGTAATTTAATAGTCAAGATTGATGGACAAGATCAGCTAACTTTTGATTGTACAAATGTTGGTGGTAACACGGTTACGCTTTCTGTTGAAGACGAATCCGGAAATTCCAGTACATGTCAGGCACAAGTTACCATTGTGAATGCAGCACCGTCGTTTTCTTCATGTCCTGCGGATATCTCTGTTGATCTTACAAGTGCAGATGTCGGTGGATATTGGCAATACCGTAAACCGATTACGATAACGAATTCAGGAAGCACCTTAACGGACTATCAGGTTCGTGTTGACGTGCCTATGGAGACCGGTAAGATGAATGCGGATTTCTCCGATATTAGGTTTCGTGATTCTGATGGATCTACGTCCCTGTCTTTTTGGCTTGAACAGCAAGACGGTTCAACTGCCGTTTTTTGGGTGAACGTTCCAAGCATCGGCGCGTCTAAAACGATCTACCTTCTTTATGGAAACTCTGTTGCAACATCAGCCAGCAACAGTTCAAATACCTTCATCTATTTTGATGATATGAATACGGCATCTGGTTGGGCAGACGTTGCTAATGGTGGATCGGTAACCACAAATAGCTCGGTTTTTGGGTATAATGTTCTGGTCAAGCAAGATAATGACGATCCAAGTGGAGGTCAAAAAAGTATTGGCACAACGATCTCCGATTTCAAATTAATTACCAGAGAGCAAAGAGCTTCTACAGGACCAGGTGGAGCTTCGAACGGTGGAGCAATGGATCGCTATGGACTGGAGGATGGTTCGGGAAATGGTTACACCCTAACTCGAAATGCAGATGTATCGTCAACTGGAACATTTGGCTTTGAGCGTCGTACTAATGGATCTGCGTCAGGCGGTAGTGCAAGCAATGTCTCTCAGCCACGAGATAACTGGTATATTACAGAGTTAGAGAAAAATGGATCGGCATTCGTTGCCAATATTTATGAAGATAATCATAGTAACCTGCTTGGTTCGGAGTATGGAACTGATCCAACCTACAATACATTTACACACTTGGCTGTTCGTGGAGGCCATTTTTATTACATCGATTGGATGGCTGTTGCAAAAAGTGCTCCTACAGAGCCCTCTTTGAGCTTTGGGACTGAGGAGGTGCTTGGTGTTGCGTCTTGCGAGAAAGATGTAACTGTTCCGCTTCCTTCTGTTTCCGACGATTCTGGAACGTTTACACTAACAAACGATTTTAATGGTGGCTCAGATGCATCGGGAACCTATCCTGTTGGAACGACAACCGTCACTTTTACTGCAACTGATCCATGTGGCGAAACAGCAACCTGTTCACTTGATGTGACTGTAAATGATAAAATAGACCCGATAATTGCTTGTGATGGCGACATCACTGCAGAAGCTACCGACAATCCACTAACCATTCCTAAGCCTTCGTTTGACGACAATTGCAGTGAGGCAGTGCTTACAAATGATTTTAATAACGGAACTGATGATGCCAGTGGAGATTATCCAATTGGTACTACTACTGTTGTCTGGACAGTTACTGATGTTGCCGGTAATACTGCTACTTGTAGTTTTGATGTCACCATCAATGAAGTTTGCGCCATTAGTGATGTGAGCTATACCCCAGTAACTTGTGCCGGAGATGATGATGCTTCTATCCAAATCACAGCAACCGGCTATGGTCAGCTTAGTTACAGTATTGATGGTGGTGAAAATTTTCAAACTGGCAATACATTTTCTGACTTGGCACCGGGAACTTATGACGTCCAGATATCTGATGAATCAGGTTGTACTACGACATGGCCAACTCCAATTATTATTTATGAGGCCAATGATTTTTCAGTGAGTAGCTCAGTTACCGACGTCAGTTGCTTTGGTAATTCGGATGGAGCCATTGACGCCACTTTAAATTCGTATCTAACACAATCAATTTATTTTGACGGTTCGGACGATTATATCGCATTGAATCAAAGTTATTCCGGCACATCTGCTATTCCTGAACTAACGGTCTGTGCCTGGGTAAAATGTGATCCGGGAGATGGGGGCTGGTCGGTGCTTGATTTAGATCGTTCTGAATATTTTAATGTTTCGCTTGGTGGAACAAACCGATCTGGCAGCACGGTTGAGTTTGCTACGAATTCTGATTTGGGTGGTGGAATTGATGATATGGTCGGAACAGTCGATGTGAAAGATGGACAATGGCACCACATCGCTGCAGTTTACGACGGAGCCGATAAATATCTCTATGTTGACGGTGTGCTTGATAGTCAAAAAAGCAATCCCCACAACGGGCAACCATTGGGAAGTAATCAAACCCGATATGGTTTTATTGGCGATGGCTCCGAAGCTTCAAGTTATGATGCTAGTAGGAATAATACATACTACAAGGGATGGATTGCTCAGGTAGATTTGTGGGAGCGTGTATTGACCGCTGATGAGATTAAGCAGCGTATGCATTCAGAATTGGCCGGTTCCGAAACAAGTTTAGCGGGCAACTGGTCGATGGAGGAAGGCACCGGAACTTCTGTAAGCCCTCAGGGAACGATGTTTAACGGACCAAGCTGGACCGACGATATTCCATATTCTTATTCATGGACAAAGCAAGGTGATGGATCGTTTTCTGCCAACACATTAGATATCTCAGGATTATCAGCCGGAACCTACAATTTAACAGTAACATTTGATGGAGCCTGTGTTAAAACGGCATCGGTAGAAGTTACTGAACCTGACGAATTAGTGGTTACTCCAACAATTAGCCAGATTAGTTGTGATGGCTTAACTGATGGAGCCATTGACATTACTGTGTCAGGAGGAACAGAGTCCTATACTTTTGAATGGTCAACCCTGGATGGAAGTGGGCTGGTTTCAACGGATGAAGATCAGACCGAACTTGGAGTTGGAACTTACGACGTGACAGTAACGGATGCCAACAGCTGTGTTGCCAACGGAAGTTATACCATTACTCAACCATCGGTTTATAGCGTAATTATTTCAGATCAAGCCGATCCTTCAACCTGTGGTGGAAATGATGGTGTCATTGAGTTGACTTTGACCAATGTGCCTGATGGACTGTATGATATTACATACGATGGCGGAACTTTCACGGGAGTATCTGTGTCCGGCGAACTGGCAACAATAAGCGATTTGTCTGCCGGAGCTTACAATAATCTGCGTCTGACTGTTGTAACTTGTGTGACTTCGGATGATCCGGATGTAGTTTTGACTGACCCTCCAACGCCGGACATAGCTGAATTGTCGCTTGCCTTTTCGGGAGGCAATGATGTTTGCTTAGATGCTGCGGCTACGATTGACGTCACATCTTCTTCACTTGCCGATGGAACTTATACAGTGACTTACGATTTAAGTGCTCCAAACGAATCAACCGACGAAACGGCAACACTGACGTTTGCTTCCGGATCGGGTTCTTTTACGACGGTTGCACTGTCCAATACCGGAACAACAAGCCTTTCAATTGCAGCTATCGAGTCGAATGGATGTTCGGTTGCTGTTTCTGCCAGTGTTGATCTGCCGGTTGATATCACTCCTCCGGTTATTGGCACTTGCCCTGCGGATGCTTCTGCCACTTGTGTGGAAAATATTGAAGCGGGAGTGACTAGCTACGAAGATTTTTCCCTGATAGGAACCGTATCAGATAATTGCACGAGTGAAACAAATTTGACCGTTGAATTTTCGGATGTTACCGATAAAAAGGATGAAACCAACAGTTGTGAAGTAAAACGGACTTATACGATAACTGATGAAGCCGGAAACTCGCAAACTTGCACACAAACCTTCACAATTACGGATTCAACGCCACCTGTTATTCAGGATTGTCCTAATGACATTTTTGATTTTGCGGATAGTAATTGTGAGAAAATAATGAGCATTATTGCGCCAAGTAGTTTCTCCGATGGTTGTGGTTTTGGCAATATTACTGTTTATCATGAATATACGATTGAATCTATAACTGTAAATGGAACCGGAGATCTTGTTGATGTGGCATTCCCCAAAGGAACGACAGTAGTTAGCTGGAGTTTTGAAGACGAATGCGGAAACATTGGAACTTGTGAAACCGAGGTTACAATCAATGACGTTACGGAACCAACCGCAAGCACTCCGGCTAATCAGGATTTGGATGCCGCACGCGGTTGTTCTGTTTTAATCCCCGACTACTCCTCCTTATTAACTGACTTATCCGACAATTGCGACCCTTCACCAAGTATCACTCAGGAGCCATTCATTGGCACTGAGGTTTTTGCTGATACCGATATTGAACTGGTTTTTACCGATGCGTCGGGTAATAAAGATTCGGTCATTTTTACTGCGGTTTTAACTAATCTCGCACCGTTAACAATATCTGGAATGACATACGATGGAGGGCAGTCGGGAACGGGAGCAGTGGGATCGGGGCAAAAACCATTTATCACGTCAACCCACACTTACGTGGTTGATGCAACAGAACCGAATCCTGAAAATTACACGTACACCTGGTTGGTTTTGGATCAGTCGGGTACGGATGTAACGCCTTCAATTTCTTTTAATAATACAGATCAAACGAGCGGGGATATTCTTTTTGAAGAAACTTCTGTAACTAGTGGAAACACCTACACCATTCGGGTGATTAAGGAACAAATTAACGGCAACTGTTCTGCTGTTTTCGAGTTTGATGTTGACGTGCAGGAAACGAATTTCAACTCAGGAGTGAGCCCATTAGGTGATACCTGTCAGGATGGTGGAACGGGAACTACAACAGTCGTTTTTTGGGACATTGACTTTACAGGTGGTGTTGAACCGTATGCGTTTGATTTTACGGTTTCGGATGGTACCGATGGATGCACGGGCAGCGTATCCAATTTATATACAAGCGATGCCCAGTCAATAAGTACTTCGGAGAGTTGTGATGGGACCTATGTTGTGTCAATTACGAAAACTTCTGGAGATGCTGCGGTGCAAGTTGCCTTTATTTTTACCAACCAGGCTGCAGTTGATAAGGATTTTAACCTGACCATTGATTCAGCAACGGATAATTTCAGCATTACCAAACAAACAACCAATACCGACGAAGATGATGATGTAATATTTTGGGGAGTGCCAAACACCTCAGAGATTACAACGGACTAATATATAGATAATTGAAAATGAAGTTTATAAAAATTAAATGTTAACCTTAAATTTTACTAAAATGAAAAAGTTATTTACGTTATTAAGCCTATTTGTATTAATAGGCATGAGTGCAAATGTTTTTGCACAAACATTTGATCAAACTACTACTATCAACTCCACGCGGCCATACTATGTAAATAGTTCTGATGGGTCGGCTGAGGATTTGCCAGGGCATACAGGAAGTACTTACCAATGGTCTGTCTATGATTATCAATCTGATTTTTTAACTGTTTCAAGTTTAACAGCTGCGGCAGGCACTGATTACTCTTTTGGTGCAGGATCAGATGAAACATTTAAAGCTCAGATAACTTGGCTTGCAGCGGGAAATTATGTTGTGGAAGTTGTTGAAACAAGTTCGAATAGTTGTACCACAACTAGAAGATTTAGTGTTCAAATCATTGAACTTGACTTGCTCGTTCAAACTTATGATCATGAGACTACTCCGAATCTTCTTGATGCAGATTTCACAACTTGTAATACGAATTCAGGAGATATATGGGGAACTGATAATGCAGAAGACCTAAATGACGAGTCGCTCAATACTATGAAATTCACCTATAAAGTATCACTTTATACTAAAAAAGCAGGTACTGCTTCCGACGAGATTATGGATTCTTTCACCAGTGCAAGTTGGAAATTTGCTGTTAGCAATGCATCGAATACAAAGCCAACTACTACAGAGGCGAATATAACCTGGGCAATACCAACTCAAACTGGAGTTACCGGAAGTATTGATGCTAATGGCGACGGTAATATTACAGCTACTGGCGTATCTGAAGTGACGATAGAAGTAACAGTGCAGAATGTTGCAGATGCCCCGGATGAAAACTATGTTTTAGATTTTGACATTGAACCATCATCGGTTGTAGTTGATTTGAATGGAGATAGTGATTTCAGCGAAGGAACAGAGCCTACCGGTTTTGATGGCACAGATGGATCTCATACAAACTCCGCTTTCCAGATTACAGTTAATCCAATTCCAAATACAAATAATATTAAATCTAACTAGTATAAATAAAGGATACCGCTGGCTAAATAGCCAGCGGTATTTTCTATGAAAAAGGGGATTTGGATATTAGTTCTTTCTCTTTTCTGTCTAATTACGGGGGTAATTAAATCAATTGGTCAAGCGACTTATTTAACAAGTCAAGAAATTTCTTTAGAAGTTGATCAGGTGGACGGGAATGAATATTTGTGGGGTGTTTATATGGACCAACGTGCATCCAACCCAGCAAATCAGGATAGCTATGTTTTTAAATTACCTCAAAATTCAAATAAAACTCAATTGGTGTTTACAGATGCAGGGACTTACTATTTGATTGTATTCGAAACAAATTCCTATGGTTGCTCAACAGGCCGAGCTATTGAGTTGAATATATTACAAGCGAATCTCGGTTTCTCAGTCGCGAATTCAACTACATCGCAGTGTTACGAGGAGACTGACAATTCGATTACTGTAGATGTCTCTTTTGATGATGGGAGCGGAAATTCATGGAATGAGGATCGTTTCCCGGCTGAAGTTTCTTATGCTGTAAATGGCGTTCAGCAACCCATTCAAACGGTTGAATATTCGAGCCAGCAATTGCAGGTTAGCCACAATTTGTTTTCGGCAAGTCCCAATGTGAATACGACAGTTACAATTACCTTATTAGAAATTACCGATGCTTTGGGAATTACTGCAGAGGCCGAAGCAGGGCGAAATACGCAGACAACGACGATTCAGCCAGCGCCAAGCATCGATTTTGATACCGATCCGATTCAAACGATGGAAGGAACAATTGCGTCCTATTTCGCAACCGGGTCAGCTGCTTATACGTACCATTGGTCGATACAAAAACCAGGAGGTACAATTCTGGAGTTAAGCTCCGAAACAACTGCGACTGAAGAAATTGACTGGAACCAACCGGGCATTCATGTTTTAAGTGTTGAAGCGACTAATGCAGCGGGCTGTCAGTCCGAAACTTTGTCAAAAACGATCACTGTTATTTCCAACGACAATTTACCGGTTGCCTATATCGCAGCCGATACAGTGTTGGCTGGAAGTTGCTTGCCGGTTCAGATAGATGCAAGCAGCAGCTATGGCCAGCAACCGATTCAATACCAATGGGAGCCGACTACTTATTTAGATGACGCCCAAAGTTCCACGCCTGAATTTACGGCAGGGCAGTCGACAAATTATGTGTTAACGGTTACGGATTCGAATGGTTTTTCAGCTAAAGACACCGTTTTTGTGCAAGTGGCAAGTTCACCTGAAGTCGTTATGGACAGGCAGGTGTTTGTAAATAGCCCTACCGATGTGATTATGCTCGACGCTTCATCCAGCCTAGGCGAGGATTTATCCTTTAACTGGTGGTCCGAAGGCGATGAGTTGATTATTAACGGAGCACAATCTGCTACTCCACAAATATCAGGAATGGGGACTTATTATTTGGAGATCTCTGATCAGTTTGGTTGTTCCGTTTTAGATTCGGTGAATGTCGGATTGCTAATTCAAGTGACCGCGTTTAATGATACTGCGGGTGTTCTCGTGAATACTTTTGCTGATATCAACGTCTTACGAAATGATATGCCTCAAGGGCAGCTAGACCCTGAGTCGGTGACCATTGTAATGCCTCCTGATCATGGTGTTGCTATTGTTTCGTCCGATTCAATAATCACTTACACGCCCGATCAATACTATGTGGGGCAGGATAATTTCATTTATGCAGTCTGCGATTTTTCGAATCAGTGCGATGAAGCCACCGTATTGGTGATGATAACCGATGATGAATTGTTTGCGCCGAACGCATTTTCTCCCAATGGAGACGGTATCAACGATTATTTCGAGATAAAAGGAATTGGTCAGTACGAACAGGTGAGTATGAAAATATTTAACCGATGGGGAAATCTGGTTTACCAATCTGCAAACTATGGAATGGGAATTAGTCGCGATGGCTTTTGGGATGGTACTGCCAATAAAGGGATACGAACCGGAAGTGGGCAGGTACCGGCAGGAACCTATTACTACATTCTTGATTTGGGAGTAGGGAATGAGAAAATTAATGGATACATCTATGTGGAACGGTAGAAGATATAGGTTTCTGGAATTATCGTTGAAAGCATATCGAAGCGCAGGATGTATTTGTAACGTTTGTTTTGATGTTTAAAATTTTGATGAATAGATTAATTGTAATTTTGATCGCTTTGTAGTTCTATGTATTGATGAAGAAGATTTTTATTTATATCATTTTATTGTTGATTGTATCTTTTTTTCAGACGAAAAAAGGACGTGCACAGCAAGATCCGATGTATACGCAATACATGAATAACATCCTTTCGATAAATCCGGCCTATGCTGGTTCAGGCGATGTGCTAAGCATGATGGTTATGTCGCGTAATCAGTGGGTTGCTTTTGAAGGTGCACCGGTAACCCAAACATTTGTGGTGCACTCCCCAATTACAAGATTTCATATGGGATTGGGTTTTTCGTTATTGAGAGACCAGTTGGGGCCTATTTCTCAAACCGGCGCCTATTTCGATTATTCATACAGCATTGATTTCGATCGCGGAAGATATTTGTCGTTTGGCTTGAAAGGTGGCGTTAATTTTTATGAGGCAGGCCTTTCTGAATTGAAAACGGTTGACAACAATGACCCGATTTTTTCAAGCGATATCAATCAAAATCTTTTACCTAATGCAGGGATTGGAATTTACTATAATTCTGAGCGTTTCGTCGCAGGTCTGTCAGTTCCAAAGCTTATTCAAAACAAAATAAACAAGTATAATTTTTCTTCTGAATATTTAAGTAAAGAACAGATTCACTTATTCTTTCTGGCAGGATACGTGTTTGATATCAACAGAATTCTTAAATTTAAGCCTTATTTTTTAACAAAATATGTACAAAATGCACCGATCTCTTTTGATGTTACCACCCAGTTTTTATTTTACGATAGACTGTGGTTGGGGGCAATGTACCGGGTAGGAGATGCTTTTGGGGGAATGTTGCAGCTACAGATAACAAGTCAGTTGAAAGTTGGATATTCTTATGATGTAACAACAACTGATATAGCTGTTTACAATAATGGTACGCATGAGGTATTAGTAAGTTATGACTTTAACTTTGGACGTGGAAAGGTCAGATCGCCACGTTATTTCTAATTTTGAGTTTAAATGATGAAGAAACGGTTTAGCCCGAACATATTAGTTTTCTTCCTGTTTTTTTTCTTATGCTATTCGCAGGCAGGCGCTCAAAAAGTGACCATTCGTCTGGCTGATAAAGCCTTTGATGAATTCGCATTTATTGAAGCCATTGAGCTATATGAGTACGCGTATGAGAAAGATCCGGAAAACAACTATGTCGTTCAAAAGCTTGCCGATGCCAACCGTCAGGTAGGAAATACCGAGGAGGTCGAAAAATGGCTTAAACTTCTGATTGATCGTCGGGCCGAAGAACCGGAAGACTTATTTGCGTATTCGCAGGCGTTGAAAAGTAACGGTAAATATTTGCAGGCCGAGCAATGGCTGAAAGAATACTCTGAACTGCGTCCGGAAGATGGACGGGTAAACATTCAAACCTCACTGCTCGAATACATTCAGTTTTTACACCGCGATTCCAGCAAATACGAAATTCGTCCGATCTCCCTTAACTCTGAAGGATCGGAAATGGGAGCTGCCTTCTACTACGATCGGGTTGTGTTCTCTTCAACTAAATCACGAAATGGTATTGTCGAACGCAAATACAAGTGGAATGATTTACCCTACCTGAACTTGTATGTCGGCGACCGGGCTCCCAATGGCGATATCCTGAATGTTGAGGATTTTGCTCCCAAGCTGCGAACAACCTATCATGACGGGCCTGTTTCCTTCGACACGAAAAGTAACCGGGTTTACATTACCCAAAATAATGTGGGTAAACGCGGGGTTTCGAAGAGCGAAGAAGGTGAAGTGAACCTGAAGATTTCATTTGGAGGTAAAGAAACAGGCAAGTGGGAATCCCGGGGTGAGTTTTCATTTAACAGCGATGATTATTCTACCGGACATCCATCAATTGATCAAACAGGAAATGTACTTTATTTCGCATCCAACATGCCGGGTGGATATGGAGGGTCGGATATTTACTTTTCGGTATTCAATCGTGGTTTTTGGAGCGAGCCGTTCAATTTGGGACCAAAAGTAAATACATCGGGCAACGAATTTTTCCCTTTTATCAGCGATGACGGTGTGCTTTATTTCTCTTCGAATGGGCACGGTGGACTCGGTGCGTTGGATGTCTACTTTTCGGTACCCGAAAGTGGCGTGTTTAGCACGGTCGAAAATATGGGTTATCCGGTAAATAGTCCGAAAGACGACTTTAGTTTTGTACTCGACAGTACGGGAACTGCCGGTTATTTCGCATCGAATAGAAAGGGAGGCCGTGGAAGTGATGATATTTATTACGTGAAGTTAACTTACATCCCGGTAATTATTCGCGGCGTAGCTAAAGATCGCGAAACAGGCGACATTCTTCCTGACACTAAAATTAGTATTGTGAATGAATTTGCTGATACTATTTTTACAAGCCTTACACAGGTTGATGGCCGATTTGAGTTTGAAGTAAATAAAGGCAAAGACTACATTATCAATGGGCAAAAAGAGTTTTATTTTCCGAACGATGAGGTGGTTGAAACCCGGAAATTACGGCAGAATGATGAGACCTTTGTTGAGCTCTTTCTGGACATGAAACCTTTTGATGATGATGGAGCTCCTGAGCCATTGATGATGGAAAATGAAGGAGGTGACGCACTTCAGGTGATTGATTTGGAATACATCAGTTTTGCGCTCGGAACCTGGGGAATTGATCCGGCTGCTGAAAGAACAATCGATAAATTGATTGAGTATCTGCTAAAATACCCGGAGACTGAAGTTAGGATTGAGTCCCATACCGATTCACAGGGAGATGATCAGGAGAACCTATTGCTTTCAAAACGAAGGGCGAAAGCGGCTTTCGATTATATCATTTCTAAAGGAATTGATCCATCGCGCATTGGGTACAAGGGATATGGAGAAACCCGATTGCTAAATCGGTGCGACGATGGAGTCGACTGCTCAGAAGCGGAGCATGCTATTAATCGCCGGACGATCGTTAAGGTGGTTAAAAAAGGCGAGTACCGTGGTAAACGATCTAAACGAGACATCTTCTACTTCTAAGATTGATGACGAGTTTGGAGAAAAAAAATAGTTTAAATGGGTGTACGCTTATTTTCCTATTCAATTCTCCAAGACAGTCAGATGTTGTCATTGGTTGCTTCATGGCAAAACTTAATGACCTTGGGTAAACTCACGGCTAATCATTGTTGTCTAATCGCAGTCTATTCCAAATCAAAAATACCTTCGGGACATTGGATTGTAATGGTTCGTTTCGTTTCATCTAAATCAAGTAGCAGTTCTTCATTAAAAGGAACCAGTACTTCTTTGTTTTGGTATTGAACTTGAAACAGGAGATTTCCACCATAGTCTTCCACACGTTCAATAAGCCCAATTTGGCCAATTTCAGGATCCTGGAGTTGAAAACCAATCAAATGATGCACCGTCAATTCTTCTTCGGGAACAATTACATCATCATTTTTCAGATAGACCGAGTGTCCGGCGAGCTTCCTGGCTTCTTCTTCATCTTCAACCCAATCGAGATGTATAAGGGCTGATTCAGCTGTTTTAAACCGAATACCTTCTTCCGAAAAAAAATAAGGAACGAGTAAGCCGTCAATCTCAACAAACAAAGTTGGCTCCTCTTCTAGACTGATATCGTATTGAGGTTCAAAAATCATGCTCAAAGCGCCTTTAATTCCGTGTGGCTTCTGAAAATAACCAACTTTCTGGCAGATGTCTTTTTCGATTGTTTCCATGCGTCAAAAATAGGAAAAGAGTTGGTCTCCATGCAATTTTGGATTGAAATAAAAATATGCCAATCTTGTCTGCCAAGCGATTCCAAACTGCTTGAGGAGTTTTTCCAACGGAGTATTCTGTGAATGGACGTGATTTCAGTCATCTGAGTTTGACAAATAATTAAACGAATTGCGATGCTTGCGAAAGCAAACGGTTTCCCTATTTTTGTAGGTAATGAACAATCTTTTTGACATCCAGCAGTTTCAGCAATTCGACAATATGGAATTGATTGCCCGAGAGGTAGTTGAGGGATTCATAACCGGCCTTCATCGAAGCCCTTTTCGTGGCTTTTCAGTCGAGTTTGCTGAGCACCGACAGTATAATCAAGGTGAATCAACCAAGCACATTGATTGGAAATTGTTTGCCCGGTCCGATCGTTTGTATGTCAAACAGTACGAAGAGGAAACCAACCTGCGTTGTCAGGTCGTCATCGACACGTCATCGTCCATGCTGTTTCCTTTTGAAAAAGGGAAGAGCGAGCTGTTTAACAAGCTGGCTTTTTCGGCTTATAGCGCGGCGGCATTAATGTATTTGGTCCGTAAACAGCGGGATTCTATAGGTCTGACTTTGTTTTCCGATCATATAGAATTTCATTCTGAGAATCGCCTTTCATCAGTTCATGCCGAATTGTTGTACGGTAAATTGGCCGGTTTGCTGACGAGTGGGAAAGACGACCTGCAAAAAACGACCAATACTGTCGATGCTTTACACCAAATTGCTGAGCAGGTTCACAAGCGTTCGCTAATCATTATTTTCAGTGATATGATGGGCGATGGCAAAGAAGATGAACTATTCTCGGCCTTGCAACATTTGCGCTATAACAAGCATGAAGTCATCCTTTTTCATGTGACCGACCGCAAGCAGGAGCGGCAGTTTGATTTTCAGAATCGGCCCTATCGGTTTATTGATTTGGAGACCGGTCAGCAATTGAAATTCTCGCCTCACGAGCTAAAAGAAAACTACAAAAAGGCCGTTAATCAGTATTTTGAAGACCTGAAGGTAAAGTGTGGGCAGTATCATATTGATTTGGTTGAAGCCGATATCAATGAAGATTTTAAACAGGTACTGCATAGTTTCCTGCGCAAGCGAAAAAAATTATTCTAATCGGTAATTTTGATTTGGCAGCTGATCGGGTAGTGATCTGAATAATCGACTTTATCAACCTGAAAATTGTAGCTTTCAAACGTTGGGCTGTGCATAATGTAGTCGATACGAAAGGAAGGTAATTTCCCCAGATATGTATTGCCAATTCCACTTCCTGAGTGCACAAAAGCATCTTCTAAACCCTCAATAACTGTACTATAGGTATACGAAACCGGGGTGTCGTTAAAGTCGCCACATAAGAGAACTTCGTATGGAGAATCTTTAATTAGCTGATGCAGCTTTTCGGCTTGTTTGGTACGCTTAATAAAAGCTTGCTTAAGCTTTGATCCGGTGAACCTTACTTTACGGAGGCTTTCTTCCTGCTTGCTAAATGAGATGGAGTCGAGCGAATTAATTTCAGCATCGGAAAACCGATAACTTTCTAAATGGCAGTTAAAAAGCCGGATGGTATCTTCGTCAATTTTAAGATCAGAATAAATAATCATGTTTGAAGAGTTTTCAAAATGGACTTCTTCGGTATGAATAATTGGGAATCTGGAATAGGTTACCTGTCCGCCCTTTTTACTGGCATGAGCATAGTTTAAAAAAGGGATTTTACTTTTTCTTGAGGATTTTGATGAAAAGCTCTTTTGTCCGCGTAAATTAACTTCTTGCAGGCATACAATATCGGCTTCTTTTTCCTTAAAAAAGTCCAGTACTTTTAGTGCCGTCTCTTGCCTGCTTCCATTGTTGTTCCCATAGAAATTTTTCACATTGTAACTTGAAATAATAAGCCCCTTTGGTATTGATTCCTGGCTTCCTGAAAATTGAAAATAATGAGTCAGATGACTGTAGCCGACGGCAATAACGATTAAAGAAAGAAGTGCATATCGGGTTTTGGAAAACAACCACAAGAAAACAAAGAGAATATTGATGAGCAAAAGATAGGGGTAAGCTAATCCGAAGAGGGCAGGAACCCAAAATGTTGCCGGACTAATTTTGCTCGACAGGTAACTAATTAGAAGCCCGAAAATGGCTAATAGATTCAGGAAAAGAACAATATTTCGGAAAAATTTCTTCACAATCAACTATCAATTTTGGAACAGCTCAAACAAATATATATAAAACCAAAGCTTGAAGCGATTCATCCGACTATGATTTATCTACTGAATACTGTTTTTTAAGATAATACTTCTGATGCTTTCCGGGGACAGACTTGTTGCTCCCAGTCCGGCTTCTTCTGCCTGGCTCAGGTAAGGCAGTGAATTCAGTTGAATTCCAATTCGTTTTGCCGCATAAGAATCTGCCGCAACAATATCCGATGATATGACCAGCGTTTTGTATTCCTTAACCGAATCTTTACCCGGAACCCGCGTGATGTCCATGATATTTAAAACGGGAGTTTTAAATTTGACAAAGTCTATCAACGATTGTGGATCAGTCGGTTGGTTCCAGATTAATCCTGCCAGGTTTTGAAAAGCACCGAAATAGTTTCCATCGGAATCTTGTTGCACTGAAGGCACATTGATGATCAGATCAACTTCCTCAATAACCTCATGGATTTTGGCCGAGGTCATGGTTCCGCCTTGCGGAAGTTGAACCTCTGGATACAGAAATTCCTGATCTCCCGGGAGAATCTTTGCACCGGCATCTTTGACTGCCCGCTCAATGCCGCTGTTTTTGTAGCATTTGGTCCATTCGTCTTCAGTATGATCGACTAAATACACGGCGCGGGAACCTAGTTTGTAGCAAGCCTCAACCAGATGAGCTAAAAGCTTGGGGTTTGTATTTCTGCCACTTTCCGGCCCTTGATTCCAGCGCAATGTGGGTTTCACCAATACCGTCGCGCCTTTTGGAACAAACTGTTCCAATCCGCCAAGAGCTTCCATCCCAAGATCAAGCATGTTAGCCGGACTTCCTCCGCGGATAAAGGCCAGTTTTGCTTTGCTGATCGACTTGGTGTTGGATGCAAAGAGTAGTCCTCCGGTTGCCAGTAAGCTATTTTGTATGAATTGTCGTCGTTTCATTTCGAATAGAATTTAATGCTCACACAATTCAGCATAAATCATGCGATCTTTTCCGTTGATATCTTTCTTTAACTGAACGTTTGAAAACCCGTTTTCTTTTAATAGCGACCTGGTTTTTTTACCAAACGCTTCATTGATCTCAAGAAATAGCTTGCCGTTTTTAGCGAGATGTTTTTTCGCAAAAACTGCAATAGCTCTATAAAAAATCAAAGCTTGATCATCCGGTACAAACAGTGCAGTTTCCGGTTCGTATTGAAGAACATTGTTCTGCATTTGTTGTTTTTCAGATTTAGTCACATAGGGTGGGTTGCTGACCAAAACATCTATTTTTTCGAATGTTTCAGGCAGTTGAGGGTCTAAAATGTCGAGGTGAAAGAAGGCAATCTCAGCCTGATGTCGTGCTGCATTTTCTTTGGCTACACGAAGTGCATCGGCCGAAATGTCGCAAGCCAAAACATTGGCCTTTTGGTAGTGTCTTTTCAAGCTTATCGGGATACAGCCACTGCCTGTTCCAATATCCAGAATTCGAAACGCTCCGTCTTTTTGGCGACGCAAAATCCATCTGACCAATTCCTCTGTTTCGGGGCGCGGAATTAGCACTTTGCGATTGACTTTAAAAACCAGATCGCAAAAATCAGCTTCTCCTAAAATATATTGGATTGGTTCCGATTGCTTCAGCCGGTCAACAATAGTGTGAATCTTTTCAATCTCCTCCGAAGTTAAAGCTTCGTCCCGATTAGTAACCAAGTCAGTTAAATTATACTCTTTTAAGTGTTGAAGGATAATTCGAATAAAACCTTCGACTTCTTCCTTCGGATATGTCTCTGCCAATTCTTTTCGGATATATTTGATGCTTGCCTGCATTTATTTGTATTTTTGACAAAGTTAGTTTTTTCCTGATGAACACTGCCGAAAAATACATGAACCGTTGTTTGGAGTTGGCCCGGTTGGGTGCCGGAGATGCGGCTCCAAATCCAATGGTGGGCTGCGTAATTGTACATCGGGGGAAAATAATTGGCGAAGGGTATCATGAAAAATGTGGAAAGCCACATGCCGAAGTGAATGCCGTTAATAGCGTTAAAAACAAGGAATTACTGAAGTCGTCGACTTTGTATGTCAGCCTTGAGCCTTGTGCTCATTTTGGGAGAACTCCTCCCTGTTCTGAATTGATCATCGAGCACGAAATTCCGGAAGTGGTTGTTGGTTCAATCGATCCGTTTGCAAAAGTTGCGGGTAAAGGAATTGAAAAGATGCAGAAGGCAGGAATCAATGTAACGGTTGGGGTGCTCGAAAAGGAATGCTTGTGGTTAAACCGTCGGTTTTTCACTTTCCATCAAAAGAAGCGGCCTTATCTGGTGCTGAAGTGGGCTCAAACCCTGGATGGCTTTTTGGATATTGACCGTTCTCAGATTGCTTTTGGACAACCAACGTGGATAAGTAACGAATTATCGCGTAGGCAAGTGCATAAACAACGCAGCGAAGAGGCGGCAATTTTGGTTGGTACAAACACGGCATTGAAAGATAATCCGACGCTTACTGTTCGCGAGTGGTCTGGTAACCAACCAAAACGGTTGTTGCTCGACCGGAAAAACCGACTTTCAGAAAAACTTTCCCTAAAAGACCGAAAAGTACCAACCATCGTTTTTACGGAGGAAAATGCAGAGTCGATGCAGAATCTTCAATTTGTAAAGATCGATTTTCAATCCAATATTCTTCCTCAAATCCTACATTGGTTACATGAAAATGAAATTCAGTCTGTAATTATTGAGGGAGGTCTCCACTTACTACAATCCTTTATTGATCAGAATTTGTGGGATGAAGCGCATGTTTATTACGGGAACACTTTTTTTGTAAAGGGAGTGCAAGCGCCAACTTTGCCAGTTTCGCCGGTTAAAACCGAAAATATGCACGATACCATGTTAAAGTTTTTTGTGAATCCCGATTAAGATGTTTTGATTCTCAGGGTGGGGAGGTTTTTTTATAGCGTAAAGCAGGAAGGTGTTACGAATAGAGTAGTTGAACTATGTTCTTTGTGTTAAGTGTCTTTGTTTCGGTCGATTATTGTATCAAGCCAATCAACTAATTCATCTAATAGCAGAATGACATCACGTCTAAACATAGGTTAGTTCAGAATCAATTATTTGTAAATATTTCTCTTTAATCCCGTTTTTGGATACTAAATCAACTTTTAATCCTACGATGGTTTCAATTTCTTCGGCTAAATCAATGAATCTAATTCCAACCTTATCCTTAAACTCAACAATGATATCCAGATCGCTACTGTCATTATTTTCTTTCCGTGCATAAGAGCCAAAAATTGCCATAGATTTTATCGGATAATCGTTAAACAAACGCTGCTTATGATTACCCAGAATAGATTTTATTTCATGTAACGTTCTCATAAACCAAAAGTATCGATTTTTTTGCTATTCAGTTAGTTTTTATGCTTTTGTTTGGTTATAGCTCATGTTTTAATTACTCCCAGAATCCACCGCGCGTTGCATCCGTAACTTCAAATTGCATTCGGGCCATTAGCTATAATAGGAATGCCTAGTTTCTTTTCAACATACTGAAAATAGTAAAACAACTTGTGGTTAATTTCAAGCCCATAATCGGTTTGAGCTTCGTAATTGATTTGTCCTTCCAATAACTGAGAGTTACGTTTCCATATCGACTGATTATTCCAGGCATTCGCATATTGCTGATTCCAATTTTCGTAGTAGCTCTGCGAATGATACCACGATGGTTTACTGTTTGTGACATACCAGGTTTCGAAACCCGAATCCAACACAATTAGTTCGTAAGTAACGGTATCTTCTTCAGTAGTTTCCTGCGTTACTTCTTTTTGCTGAATGGGTTTTTGTGTACCACACGCAAATGAAATTATCAAAATAAAGAGTATAAGAATGTTTTTCATGACTTCTGTTTTTAATCTATACGAATAAGGTAAGTAGTTTGTTTATCAAATTAAAATTGCTGAAATTTAGTTGATCGATTTAAACACTTACTGAATGTTAGAATTTCTTAAGGAAATTTGGCACTACACGCCCGGAACTATTACTATTTTATATTTCGTCACTGTAGTTTTTATTGCCGTATTAATTGTGCTCGAAAACCGGAATCCGATAAAAACGATTAGTTGGGTTTTGGTGTTAATAACGCTTCCCGTTTTAGGAATCATCATTTATCTGTTTTTTGGTCAGGAGTACCGTAAAAAGAAAATGTTCTCGAAAAAAGGACTTTACTATTTGGAGAAATTACGGAAACAAACTCAAAATCAGTTGAGGCGACTTCCTCAAAATGAACACCTCTTTGAAGAAAAAACGTTATCCAAGAAGCATTTAATAAATTTAATGCTGGCTAATTCGAATGCTTTGTTAACCGACAATAACCAAGTGACTATACTGAAGGATGGTCAGGAAACCTTCCCGGCAATTTTCCAAGCTATGCAAAATGCAAAACATCACATCCACCTCGAATATTATATTATCGAGAATGACAAACTGGGAAATCAGTTAAAAGAAATACTCGTCCGAAAGGCTAGGCAGGGAATTGAGATCCGGTTTATATATGATGATGTTGGCAGTTGGCAGTTGCCAAAAAAATATATACGAGAGTTATCAGAAGCCGGGGTTCAAATAGATTGTTTTATGCGGGTTCGCTTCCCCATGCTGACTTCGCGGGTGAACTACCGCAACCACCGGAAAATAGTTGTAATTGATGGTGAAATTGGTTTTACCGGCGGCTTGAATATCGCTGATCGGTATATGAATGGAACGAAATTGTTAGGGAAATGGCGCGATACCCATTTGATGGTTCGGGGGAGTGCAGCTACTTCGCTTCAGATTGTATTTATGGCCGATTGGTATTTTGTTTCAAAGGAAATATTGAAAGGAGAAGCCTATTTTCGGGAGCTACCCCAAGGCGGAGGAAAATTAATGCAGGTGGTTTCCAGTGGACCCGATTCGGACTGGGAAAGCATTGGGCAGGCTTACTTTTCGGCGATCGCTTCGGCTAAAGAACGGGTGTTTATTGCCACGCCATACCTGATCCCGACTCCGGACATCATTTATGCTATGAAAACTGTCGCACTTGGCGGAGTTGATATTCGAGTACTGCTGCCCGAGAGATGCGATGCCTTTTTCCCAAAATGGGGAACTGATTCGTACATCGAAGAGCTACTTGAGGCAGGCGTGAAGATCTATCATTATAAACCCGGGTTTACACATAGTAAGGTAATTGTTGCCGATGGTATATTTTCATCGGTTGGAACCGCGAATCTGGACTTTCGGAGTTTAGAAACTAATT
The DNA here is from genome assembly GCF_055140945.1 of Sunxiuqinia sp. NCBI lineage: Bacteria > Pseudomonadati > Bacteroidota > Bacteroidia > Marinilabiliales > Prolixibacteraceae > Sunxiuqinia > Sunxiuqinia sp. The sequence continues at coordinate 174,280 of NZ_JBSQYS010000001.1, read as the reverse complement.
TTGAGGTGAACGCGCTGGTGTATGATGAAGAAACTGCCGGTTCTTTGGAAAACTACTTCTATCAGGATTTTAATAGCAGCGAACAGCTGATTTTAAGCGAATGGCAGCAACGTAATAAGTGGCGCAAGGCGATGGAGTCTTTTGCTCGAATTTTAAGTCCAATGCTTTAGTTGAGAACTACTTCTCCTACGTTAGTCGAGCGAATCTACCTTCCCGAAATAGCTCGAAATCGAGTCAAAATATACTTGGTAAGCTTCAATCCCTTTCATGGTAATCGTGCAGGTTGTGAGTGGGTAATTGCCTTTAAACGATTTTCTAATCTCGATATATTCTGCTGCATTTAATTTCTTCATTTGGAAGCTGAGGTTTCCCTTTGTCGTGTCAATATTGTCAAGCAGATAACTGAATTCAGCACTTTTAAAATTGATCAGGATTGACATGATTGCTAGCCGAACCGGGGAATGCAGAATCGGATCAAGTTTTTTAAACATGAGCCCCTTTCTTTTTACGTTTGGCATACAGCAGATGCCCGGGAATCACAAAGGCAATTATCCAGCCAATGGCTTCAAAAAACAACTGGTTGTCTACCGTCAGGTAAGAAGACACGAATGCCAGAAAGCCAAAAACCACCCCTCCTGAAATTAACTGCTCATGGCGGAGGATAACTCCGGTGACGAGTATCGCGAAAGCGCTAAAAACCATAAAAATGGGGTGTTGAAGTTGGGCATTAAACGTGTGCAACACGTTGAATTGGATGACATTGACCAGCATTAGGCAAACGATGAAAGAAATCCAAATGTACCGCAACGAAATGCCGATGTAAGTTTTGACTTTCCTGCGCTGCTTAACTATGTAATAGATTGTATAGCCCACGGTTGCAATAAAGCCTACCGCAAGCAATCGATCAATGTATTTCCCATACGGGTAGTTGATATCGATTCGGTAATGTAGAAAATAATAAAGGTTGCTGGCAACGAGGAACCACCCCCAGACAATCAATAATATTCCATCATGTCTCATTTTGTTGCGGGCGACTTCGATCATTTCTTTAATCACTTGAAGAGATTGTTTCTCATCAAATTGTTCCGGTGGTGTAAGTTTTGAGTTCATGACAAGTTAGTTTGGCTTCTAAAACTAGTCTGTAATACAAACTTAATTCGAATTTCAATAAAAAACAAGTCTCTAATGATTATTTTTAGAGAGGGAATTTGTTTTCTGATTTTCCATTTAAAGAAGGAAACAGGTAAAATAGTTTTCTTCAAAAAAAAATTGGCTGGTTGAATATTTAATCAATAAAATGTGTACAATTGCAATGAAAACACACAAAAGTTAGAAAGCCTTTAAATATTTGATAGTGAGTGTTCTGATTGATTTGCTGGTTGCGATAATCAATTACTGTCGATCGTGATGAAATTGAATAATAATTACTGTTATTTTTTTGACTGAAAATTAAAACATGCAATCCACTTTAATTCTTTTAGATTCGATCACGCAATGGAAACCATACTACGAAACGGAAACCATTACGATTGCTGCGAATTACTTGCAGGATGAACACCTGAGCAAAAATCCGTTGCTCGTCATTAATCTTTGCGAAAACTTACAATACCATACTGAAGGTTACTACTGTTCGTTGTTGGCTCAGGCTCGTGGACATAAAGTATTACCCGACGTGGATGTATTGAACCGACTCGAAAGCGGTGCAATTTCGCGTTTGGACGACAGCCTTCAGAAAATCACGTATCGTTGGATTCAGTCGCTGCTATCGCAGAAGGAAGAGCTGACGAATCTGGATATTTACTTTGGTACCTGCAATGTGTCTGAAATGAGTAAAGTGGCTCGTTTTATATTTGAGCAGTTGCCTTGTCCAATTTTACGAGTGCAATTTGCCAACAGACCGAAAAACCAGATTGAGAACATCCGATCGTTAAGCTTAAATGAACTGGCGGATGAACAGCAGGATTTGTTTGCACAGGCGTTGGATAATTTCAGTAAAAAAGTTTGGCGTCAACCCCGTTCGCATAAATCAACCCGTTTTGATTTAGCAGTCTTGCATGATCCGAACGAACTACTTCCTCCAAGCAATAAAGGGGCATTGAATCGGTTTCTGGCGCAAGCAAAAAAAATGAACATCAATGCGGAACTAATTACTGAAAAGGATTCCATTCGCCTGCTGGAATTTGATGCGTTGTTTATTCGTCAAACTACGGCATTAAACCATGTGACTTATCGTATGGCTCAGCAGGCTCGTCAAGCCGATATGGTTGTCATTGACGACCCGATTTCAATTATTCGGTGCACCAACAAAGTTTATTTGAAGGAGCTTCTGGAGCGGGAAGGAGTTCCCACGCCAAAGTCAAAATTGATTTTTAAAAACAATCTGCTGTCATTTCAAGAGCTCGAAAGCTGTTTGGGTAATCCAATTGTTCTGAAGGTTCCGGATGGTTCATTCTCGGTGGGTATGTACAAAGTGACCAACTCCATTGAATACAGCGATGCACTGGAGATCTTGTCTGAAAAGTCGTCTGTTTTTCTGGCTCAGGAATTTATGCCAACACCCTTCGATTGGAGGATTGGATTGCTAAATGGCGAAGTTCTGTATGCTTGTAAGTATTTCATGGCGCGGGGACACTGGCAAATATACGACCATCAGGATAATGGCAAGACCCGTTCGGGAGCATTTGAAACGGTACCAGTTGGTCAGGTTCCAAAGCACGTTATCCGAAATGCGGTAAAGGCTGCGTCTTTAATAGGGAAAGGTTTGTACGGTGTTGATTTGAAGGAGATTGATAGCCGCTCGGTGGTTATTGAAGTGAACGACAATCCGTCCATTGATCAGGGGGTGGAAGATTTGGTGTTGGGAGATGAATTGTATCGTCTTGTTTTGCGGGAAATTTTAGAGCGTCTGGAACAAAAGCGTCGATAGATGGCAGGAATTGTAAATATCAGAGTCGCACAACGAGCTGATGTCCCCGAGCTATATCGCTTGGAGCAGCTTTGTTTTGAGACAGAACGTTTTTCACGCCGCCAAATCAGTTATCTGGTATCTCGTTCAAAAGGTGAATTTTTGGTGTTAACTGAAAATAGCAATATTGCTGGATTTATGATTTTGCTGGTACGTAGAAGTTCGCTGGGGGTGCGAATCTATTCGCTGGCCGTTTCACCCGAATACAGAGGGAACCAATATGCAAAACAACTTATATCGAAAGCTGGACAGGTAGCTACGAATCTAGGAAAGAGTTTCTTACACCTTGAAGTCAGCCAAGCTAATTTTTCAGCTATACAGCTGTACCAGCAATTGGGGTTTCAAATCACTGGAATACGCGAACGGTATTATAAAGATGGGAGCGATGCTTGGTTGATGAGGTTGGGAGTCAATCCATCAAAACCGAGTTAGTCGACGGATCTTCAAATTACTAATTTCAGAATCACTTAAAAATATTAACTTTGTGGCCTGAAAATACAGACTGATTTTATGAGCGATAACAGGTACATGGCAAGGGGCGTTTCTGCATCGAAAGAAGATGTCCATCAGGCTATTAAAAATATTGACAAGGGACTGTTTCCCAAAGCATTTTGCAAAATTATTCCCGATGTGTTGGGAGGTGATCCGGACTGGTGCAACATTATGCATGCTGATGGTGCCGGTACAAAATCCTCATTGGCTTACATGTACTGGAAAGAAACCGGTGATGTTTCAGTCTGGAAAGGTATCGCGCAGGACGCGTTAATCATGAATATTGATGACCTCCTTTGTGTGGGTGCAACCGACAATATCTTGTTGTCGTCAACCATAGGCCGAAACAAGAATAAAATTCCGGGAGAAGTAATCGCAGCCATTATAAATGGTACTGACGAGTTGTGCCAGGAATTGCAGAAAATGGGTGTTGGTGTTTTTCCAACAGGTGGCGAAACCGCCGATGTGGGTGATTTGGTTCGAACCATTATCGTTGATTCAACGGTTACTTGTCGCATGAAGCGTGCAGACGTGGTCTCTGCTGATAATATTCAGGCCGGCGATGTGATCGTAGGATTATCGTCTTTTGGACAGGCAACCTACGAAAAGGAATACAATGGCGGTATGGGCAGCAACGGATTAACTTCTGCCCGGCACGATGTATTTGCAAATTACCTGGCTGAGAAGTATCCCGAGAGTTTTGACTCGGAAGTGCCGGCTGATTTGGTTTATTCAGGAAGCAAAAAACTTACAGAAGCGATAGAAGGTCTTGGGTTGGATGTCGGTAAACTTGTTTTATCTCCAACTCGCACTTATGCGCCCGTCATCAAAAAAATATTGGATGAGCACCGTGCAGATATTCATGGAATGGTGCATTGCTCGGGTGGCGCACAAACCAAAGTACTGCATTTTGTTGATGGTGTTCATGTGATCAAGAACAACCTTTTTCCGGTTCCGCCGTTGTTTAAATTGATTCAGGAAGAATCTAAAACCGACTGGGCTGAGATGTACAAGGTATTTAATATGGGACACCGAATGGAGGTTTATCTGAAACCAGAACTGGCTGAATCGATCATCGAAATCTCAAAATCATTTAACATCGATGCACAGATTGTTGGTAAGGTTGAAGCCTTTGACGGTAAAAAACTCACCATCGATTCGGAGTACGGAACTTTTGAGTATTAAATACCCGGATACATCATTCCTGATCTTTTATCTTGAATCTAGTATCTTTTATCTTGAATCTTAAAATTATGGCAGACCATTCAATATTAGAAAAATACGAAGCTATTCAGCACCGGCTGGATGAAGTAGGACAGCAAATTACCGATCCGTCGGTGATGGCTGACATGAAGCGCTATGTGAAACTTAGCCAGGAATACAAACGACTAGAGTCGCTGGTAACAGCGTTCAAAGAATATAAAAGTCTGGTCGATAATATTGAATCAGGCAAAGAAATGCTGGCACAGGAAACGGATGAGGAAATTCGTGAAATGGCCAGAGAAGAAATGGAAGGCAGCGAAGAACAACTTCCTGAAAAAGAAAAAGAAATCAAAATGCTTTTGGTTCCTGCTGATCCTGAAGATAGCAAAAATGCAATCCTCGAGATTCGTGCCGGAACAGGTGGCGATGAGGCCAGTATTTTTGCCGGGGATTTGTTCCGCATGTACACCAAATACTGCGAAAAAAAGGGCTGGCGCATGGAAGTTACTACCGTCAATGAAGGTACTTCGGGTGGCTACAAGGAAATTGTGGCTAATGTTTCAGGCGAAGGCGTTTATGGTATCCTGAAATACGAATCAGGGGTACACCGGGTACAGCGTGTGCCACAAACCGAAACACAGGGACGTGTACACACATCTGCTGCATCGGTAGCTGTGCTTCCCGAAGCTGAAGAATTTGATATCGATTTGCGTAACGAAGATATCCGCCGCGACGAGTTCTGCTCTTCAGGACCTGGGGGGCAGTCGGTAAACACAACTTACTCAGCCATTCGACTGACACACATCCCAACCGGAATTGTTGTGCAGTGTCAGGATCAAAAATCGAAACTGAAAAACCTGGATAAGGCGATGGTTGAATTACGGTCGCGGATATACAATATGGAGCACCAAAAGTATCTGGATGAAATTGCTTCGAAACGAAAAACGATGGTTTCAACCGGCGACCGTTCGGCAAAAATTCGCACATACAACTGGCCGCAAGGACGGGTGACTGATCACCGAATTAACCTGACGCTTTATAATTTGCAAGCTATTATTAATGGTGATATCGATGAGATTATCGAGAAGTTGATGGTGGAAGAAAACTCAGAAAGACTGAAAGAAGCAGAAATTTAATTCTAAAATACATAGAGAGCGGGTGACTTCGAAGTCACCCGCTCTCTAACGAATACGATACAAATGAACCGCGAACAATTATTTGAACAGATCAAGAAAAAAAGAAGTTTTTTGTGTGTTGGATTGGATTCTGATATCCTCAAAATCCCGGCTCACCTGAAAGAAACTACCGATCCGATATTTGCTTTCAACAAAGAAATTATTGATGCCACACAAGATTTGTGCGTGGCTTACAAACCAAACCTGGCTTTTTACGAGAGTCTGGGAGTTGTCGGCTGGGAAAGCCTGGATAAAACGGTGCGTTATATTCGTGAAAAGTATCCGGAGCAGTTTATAATTGCCGATGCGAAGCGCGGCGATATTGGGAATACATCCAATTTATATGCGCGTGCTTTTTTCGATCGTATGGATTTTGATGCGGTGACAGTCGCGCCTTACATGGGAGAAGATTCAGTAAAACCATTTATGACTTATTTGGATAAATGGGTGATTCTATTGGCGCTGACATCAAATAAAGGAGCATTCGATTTTCAGTTCATCAAAAATGAAGAGAATGGGGACATGCTGTATGAGTCGGTTCTGAAAACCTCTCAAACATGGGGAACTTCTGACAACATGATGTACGTTGTTGGTGCCACCAAAGTTGAGAAGTTGGAAGAAATTCGTGCGATTATTCCTGAGCATTTTCTATTGGTTCCAGGAGTTGGAGCACAGGGTGGAAGTCTGGAGGAAGTTGCAAAATACGGTATGAACGACCAGTGTGGATTGTTGGTGAACTCGTCGCGTGGAATTATTTACGCATCAGCCGATACTGACTTTGCTGAAAAAGCCAGAGAGGCAGCAATGGATGTGCAAGTTGATATGGAAGAACTACTGCTTGAAGCAGAATTGTTGTAAGAACGATTTTTTATCTTATATCGAGCCCGGCTATTTGTCGGGCTTCTTGTTCTAGCGATGTTACGGTGCAACCGCCTGCATAATTAATCCACACATCCAGGCTCCATAGGTTCCCATTGCATATCCAAGAACGGCTAGCAAAACGCCAACTGGAGCCAACGACGGATGAAAAGCCGCTGCAACAACCGGAGCACTTGCTGCACCGCCAATGTTGGCTTTACTTCCCACTGCCAAAAAGAAATAGGGGGCTCTGATCATTTTCCCAACAATCAGTAAAAGAACTACATGGATCAACATCCAGATACCTCCAACGGCAAACAAACCGATGTTGTCAAAAATCTTCGTGATGTCCATTTTCATCCCGATGGTTGCCACGAGCACATAAATAAAAATGGTTCCGATTTTTGAAGCTCCGGCGCCTTCGTAATTTCGTAGTTTGGTAAATGATAGTCCAATGCCGATTGTTGTCGATAGAATAATCAACCAAAAGAACCTGGATGTCAAGCTAAATTTGTTGAGAGATGGAGCATGAATCTCGATGTAGGGAACAATTGCGTCAGCAACGAAATGTGCGAATCCTGTTATTCCAAGTCCAATCGCCAGAATAACCATCAGGTCAGTGGTACTTGGTATTCGTGCCGTTTTCAAGCTGAAATCGTGCATCTTTTTTTGCAGGTGTTCAACACTGCTAGCATCTGCCTTGAAGAATTTATCGATTTGCTTAGCTTTACCAACACCGATCAATAAAATAGCCATCCAAACCTCTGCTACTAAAACATCAACGGTAATCATGATGGAATAGAGCCGGTCAGAGGGTTCAAATATTTCGTACATAGCCGCCTGGTTGGCACCGCCTCCAATCCAGCTTCCGGCAATGGTTGTCATGCCTCGCCATACTGCGTCGGGACCAGCTCCTCCAATTAAATCAGGATTAATGGCAGAGGTGATCAAGATTGCCAATGGTCCTCCGATAATCACCCCAAAAGTTCCGGTCACGAACATAATTAGCGCTTTGCTTCCGAGTTTAAAAACTTCTTTTAAATCGATACTGAGCGTGAGTAGAACCAAACTGGCAGGGAGCAAATAGCGCGAGGCCACAAAATAGAGCTGCGAGTTTTCGCCATCAACAATGCCAAAAGTAGTTAGCAGGCTGGGCAAAAAGTAACACAAAAGCAGCATTGGTATTACACTATAAAACTTCTTGAAAATTGGGTTCTTTGAATTGCTGGTATAGAATATCCCGGCCAATAATAGGAGTAAAAGACCTAAAGTTACGGCATCGTTTTGGATAAGGGCGCTGGCATGTTTAATCTGCATAACTATTTATTTTTTTAAGAAATTACTGAAAACTTCAGTTTTCTTCCTCAAGCTTAATTGGCTTACGGTGGCAAAAATAGCCATATTATTGTGGAATAAAACTACAAATGTCAGGTTGACTGCTTCATTGTCGAAGTCAGATTGTATTTAAAAATTGAGCTTTTTGAGACGGGCTTTTGGGCTCAGGTATAAAGATAGTGCTCAACAACTATTCAGGCAGATTTGTTGTTTTATAAATAATGTGCATTTAGGATTGGATTTGTGAATTAGTTGATATCAGCCAGTTTGTTGACAAGCTTTTCCCAGGTTCAATATTTTGGAAAACCAAGTCGCTGATTGTTAGTGCTTATTTCTGATCCTTGGATTGACTAAAAAAATAATCGATGAAAAAAATATTTTTACTCTCCCTATTATTTATTCAGATAACCGTATTTTCTCAACAGCCGTTAAAGGTTGAAATGGCTGAACGACCATCCTCCATGGGGATTCATCCGGCTTTTGAAGTAGCTGTGCCCAATGCCAGTGTGAAGGACGCCGAAGAGTTGTTCAAAAATTCGATGCACGAGAAAAAGTTCTTTGGATTGATCAAGAAGAAGGCTGATTCGAAAAAGAGCGGAGACGAGTGGATGACTGAAGAGTTTGATTTTAAGACAGTGAGTGATAAACCGATGGTTGTTCTTTTTCAAGCGGCTGATTATGATGACTTGACCTACGTGCGTTTTTTCTTTATTCAGGACGCTCGGTTTTTAGGATCTTCCGACTATAATCCAGCGAAGGTTATTCGAAACGCAGAGAGCTTTGTTCAACAATATGCCGTAACGCTTTCACAGCAGACTATTCAGACTGAAATTGACAATGAGAAGAAAGCGTTGGCTAAGCTTGAGAAGAAACTCCGAAAGTTGAAGAAGAAAGGCAAGAGGCTTCGAAAGAAGATGGCTAATAGAAAAGATGAATATTTCGGGGAGCTTGTAGTTTTAGATGATCCGGTAGAAATTGATGGTTCTACAAAAGGCCAGAAGCGAAAGCTCAAAGGCTATGAGAGAAGGATGAGACGGAATTATAAGCAGCAACAGGATATTCAAAGCCAAATAGCGAATCAGGAAAAAGTGATTGAGAGATTGAGATCAAAGCTGAAAGATGTTGAATAGCTTCGGTAACTGATTTTCATGGTTTCTGGTATTTTTCATAACTTTAGTGAAAAATCACCCTGTTATGAATGAAGCTTTTCTTCAGTTTATTTGGAAACATAAGTTATTCAGCGCTGAACAGTTGAAAGTTGATAGTCAGCCAGTTCAAATTCTTCAAGTGGGGCAACATAATTCGGATGCCGGCCCCGACTTCTTTAATTCACGCATTAAAATTGGACAAACCACCTGGGCCGGAAATGTGGAGATCCATCAAAAAGCTTCAGACTGGTATCGACATCAGCATGAAACGGATGAGGCGTACAATAACGTGATTTTGCATGTGGTTCGAGAAAATGATGAAGAAATTCGTAATTCAAAGGGCGAATTAATTCCGGCCATGGTGTTGGATTATCCGAAACATTTGGAGGTGAATTACCAGCAACTTTTAAAATCGCACCGGTGGATTGCCTGCGCTGATCGTTTCCACGAAACCGATTCGATGGCTTTGCAAATTTGGTTTCATGGTTTGATGATTGAGCGGCTTCAGCAAAAGACACAAAACATTGTTGATAGGCTGGAGCAGAACAAAAACGATTGGAACGAAACGTTCTACCAGATGCTGGCCCGTAATTTTGGATTTAAAGTGAATGACCAACCATTTGAAATGCTGGCTCGGGCCTTGCCTTTGCAAATTTTAGGCAAGCATAAAAATAACTTGTTTCAGGTTGAAGCATTGCTTTTTGGAACAGCCGGTTTGTTGAACGAACAGTTGTTGGGCGACGATTATTATTTGGCTTTGCGGAAGGAATATTCATTTTTATACAAAAAATACCGGTTAAAGCCCGTTGAAACACATGTGTGGAAGTTTTTTCGTTTGCGTCCGGTTAACTTTCCAACAGTTCGTTTGGCCGAATTTGCCGCACTCATTCACCAATCTTCAGCATTATTTTCATCGCTCGTTGAATTGGATGATTTGTCCGAAATTCAAAAACTGTTTAAGGTGCAAGCTTCGGTGTACTGGGATACTCATTATCGGTTTAATAAAAATTCAGCGAAACGAAAAAAAGTACTTGGCGATACCGCATTTCAAAACCTGATGATTAATACCGTGGTGCCCTTTCTTTTTATTTATGGTGAGTACCACAATCAGGCTCACTTGAAAGAGAAAGCACTTGATTTTCTTGAACGTATGCCGGCTGAGAAAAACTCAATCATTTCAAATTGGCAAAAACTGGGGGTTGATGTTCGCTCGGCATATGACAGCCAAGCATTGATTCAGTTGAAAAATTGTTATTGCAATCCCAAAAAATGTTTAAATTGCCACGTAGGAACCAAATTAATTAATCATGCGATTAAAGGGGAAATAAGTTAGCCCATGAATAAATTTCAGGAAGTTTCACATAGAACAATCCAAACCGGTATTTTTTTGCTGATTTTCATGGTTTCGCTTGGAACGGCTGGCTTTTGGTACATTGAAGATTTTTCGCTGATTGATGCGTTCTTTATGACCATTATAACCATCTCGACAGTTGGCTTTGGCGAAGTTCATCCGCTGTCTGATGGAGGCAAGTTGTTCACTTCCGGATTAATATTTTTCAGCCTGGGTAGTTTGGCTTATGTCGGTTCAAGTATGGCCAGCTTTGTGTTCGATGGCGAATTAATGAACTATTTAAAAACCTATCGCGTGGATAAAAAAATCGTGAAATTGAAAGATCATGTTATTATTATCGGTTACGGACGTAACGGAGAACAAGCGGCCATAGAGCTGCGTGATCATGGAGTTAAATTTGTGATTATCGAACGCCGCGAAAATGTCTTGGCACGTATCCGCAAGGATGTTCGGTTGCTATATATTCAGGGAGACGCGACACATGAAGAAGTTTTGAAAAAAGCCGGTGTTGGACGGGCACGAGCTTTGATTGCCACTACCCCGAATGATGCCGATAATGTTTTTGTAGCTCTTACAGCCCGAAGTATGAATCCAAGTTTACGAATTGTAAGCCGCGCTTCTGAAATGGAATCGGATATGAAGCTGAAGCGTGCAGGAGTAACGAATGTTATTATGCCCGAACGTATCGGAGGTCAGCGCATGGCTAAATTAGTTACTCAGCCTGATGTGGTTGAGTTTCTCGAATACATTTTACTGCAGAAAAGTAAAGATGTTAGTTTAGAGGAAATCAACTGTAATAACATGGCTGATTATTTTGTGAATAAGCCTATTAGTATATTGAAGGGCGAAGATTCTTCGGGAGTCAACATTATTGGAATTAAAATTAGTGGTGCCAAGTATGTGTTTAATCCTGACCCGAATTTGACATTGAGTCGTGGCGATCAGCTGTTTGTCATTGGTTCGCCCGAGCAAGTGAAATCTTTCAGAGAGTCGCTGGAATCGCCTAAGTATTCGTAACGCTTCAATGTTGTATGGTTTTGGCTTGCGTTGGATGTACCTGGTTGTTTTTCGAAATTACAGAGGTGCATATTTGCTAATAAAAGTAAGGATTAAATAAAAACCATTTTCAATAGCTACTGCCTATTTTCTCACCATGAGATTGAAAATCAAAGTTTTTTGATTACTTTTGCGCTAGTTTTTGAAATTAATTTTAAGCGGTTGTTATTGAATGCGATGCAACGGTTTAAAAATTGTATCACTTTTAAATATTAAAGAAAATGTATTTAACTTCAGAAAAGAAAACAGAGTTTTTTGAAAAGTTTGGTAAAGATGCAAAAGACACGGGTACAGCCGAAGGGCAAATTGCCTTGTTCTCATACCGGATCTCTCACTTAACCGAGCACTTGAAAAAGAACAAAAAAGATTACAGCACACAGCGTTCGTTGGTTCGCTTGGTGGGTAAACGTCGTAGTTTACTCGACTACCTTAAAAAGAAAGATATCGAAAGATATCGTGCAATTGTAAAAGAATTGAAATTACGTCGATAATTTTATACACAGAAAGGGCAATATATTTATTGCCTTTTCTTATTTTTGAAATCCCCACCACCATTCGACAAAGTTCGTATTGTTAAATTTTATCACAAAAATTGATTATGAATCAAATTATTAAAACAATTGACCTCGGCGATGGCCGGCAAATTACGATTGAAACAGGTCGTTTAGCCAAACAAGCTGATGGTGCAGTTGTCGTTAGAATGGGTGACACCATGTTGCTGGCCACTGTGGTTTCAGCTAAAGAAGCCAGAGAAGATGTTGACTTTATGCCGGTATCAGTTGATTACCGCGAAAAATTTTCTGCTGCAGGTCGTTTCCCTGGTGGGTTTTTAAAACGTGAAGCTCGCCCGAGTGACGATGAGATTTTGGTTGCCCGTCTGGTAGACCGTGCCCTTCGTCCACTCTTTCCAGCTGATTATCATGCTGAAACTGCGGTAATGATCAGCCTTATTTCCTATGACCAAAACGTTATGGCCGACTCGTTGGCCGGATTGGCTGCATCAGCAGCAATCGCTGTGTCTGACGTTCCTTTTGAAGCACCAATTTCCGAAGTGCGTGTTGGACGCGTTGATGGCGAAATGATTGTCAACCCAAGTAGCGCTCAGTTGGCTGAAGCCGATATTGATATTATGGTAGCTGCCACTTACGACAATATCATGATGGTTGAAGGCGAGATGGATGAAGTGTCAGAAGAAGAGATGCTTGAAGCCATTAAAGTTGCTCACGAAGCCATTAAAATTCACTGTAAAGTACAGGAAGAGTTAGCTGCAGAAGTTGGTGTTGTTAAACGTGAGTATTGTCACGAAGTAAACAACGAAGAACTGAAAGCTAAAGTAGAAGCAGACTTATTTGATGCTTGTTACGATATTGCAAAACAGCAACTAAAAGATAAACAGCTTCGCATTGAGTCATTTGCTAAAATTGTAGATGACTATGTTGAGAAGTACCTTGAAGAAAATGCTGAAAACGAAGAAATAGACTTAGTTCAAGATGAAAAGCTTATCCGCCGATACTTCCACAAAGTAGAGGGCGAATCTATGCGTCGCATGATTTTGGATGAAGGTATTCGCTTGGATGGTCGTAAAACAGATGAAATTCGCCCAATTTGGGGAGAAGTTGATTATTTGCCGGGAGCTCATGGTTCAGCCATTTTTACTCGTGGTGAAACACAGTCGCTTTCTTCAATCACTTTGGGAACTAAAATGGACATTAAAAAGATTGATAATGTAACGTTCCAGGGAACTGAGCGGTTCTTGTTGCATTACAATTTCCCTCCATTTTGTGTGGGTGATGCGAAAACACCTCGTGGATTAGGACGTCGTGAAATTGGTCATGGTAACCTGGCTTTCCGTGCCTTGAAGCGTATGATTCCTGAAGATTTTCCATATGTTGTTCGTGTTGTTTCTGATATTTTGGAGTCAAACGGATCATCATCAATGGCAACAGTTTGTGCCGGAACCATGTGTATGATGGATGCCGGAATGAATATGAAGCGTCCGGTTTCGGGTATCGCCATGGGACTAATTACCGATAAGAATTCGGATAAGTTTGCGGTACTTTCAGACATTTTGGGTGATGAAGATCACTTGGGTGATATGGACTTCAAAGTAACCGGAACTGAAAAAGGTATTACAGCAACCCAAATGGATATTAAGGTTGACGGACTTTCATACGAAGTGTTGTCACAAGCTCTACATCAGGCCAAAGAAGGTCGTGAGCATATTCTTGGAAAAATCCTTGAAGTTATTCCTGAGCCTCGGGTAGAATACAAACCAAATGTTCCACGTGTTGAAACCATTCAGATTCCGAAGGATATGATTGGACCAATCATTGGGCCTGGAGGTAAAAATATTCAGCAAATGCAGGAAGAAACCAACACCGTTATCGTTATTGAAGAACGTGATGACTTTGGGTGGGTTGAAATTTCGGGCTTGAATAAAGAAGCGATGGATGCTGCAAAAGAACGTGTGAAGCGTATTATTGCTCTTCCGGAGAAAGGCGAAACCTACAAAGGGAAAATAAAAAATATCACAACCTTTGGAGCCTTTGTTGAAATTATGCCTGGAAAAGAAGGTTTGCTTCATATTTCTGAAATTACCTGGGAGCGTTTATCCAATGTTGAAGATGCCCTTAAAGTAGGTGAAGAAGTTGAAGTCAAACTATTGGACATCGACCGCGATGGAAAACTGAAACTTTCTCGTAAAGCCTTGTTGCCAAAACCCGAAGGTTATGTAGAGCGTGAGCGCAGCGACCGTGGAGGCGATCGTCGTCCACCGCGTCGTGATGGCGGTGGCCGCGATGGAAATCGCGATAACCGTGATCGTCGCGGAGGTAGCAGACCACCAAGAGAAAACAGAGATTAGTTCAACGTTTAAATTTATATAAATGCCCGCTTGTCGGGCATTTTTTTTCATTAGTTATGGGTGAATGGAGTCAAAAAATTACTGCCGACATTGAGCACGAATTATCGGGCACAAAAGATAGCGACCTGCGTTTTTTACGTGTGGCAGAATACCTGCGAATGGTAAAACGTGTCGACGATTTTTCGAAAAATTGTGATCAATGTCAGCAATTTCAGAAAGAAATAGAACTGCAACTGGATACGATTAGTCGCGCGATTAATAACACCGGAAAAGATCGGCGAAATTACGATCGACACATTGACCGGCTGGCTCGACATATGAAAAAGGAACACGGTTTTTACCCGCCATTCTTCTATCGCTATTCATTGAGCTTTTTTTATACGCTGATTGGTGGAGTTTTAGGTTTGTTGACAAGCTTCTTCTTTTCGTCGATCGATCGCTGGTTTTTTATTATTCCGCCGTTGGTTGTTGGATTGCTTGTTGGGCAGTTTGTCGGAGGACAGAAAGATGCCAGGATCAGAGCAAATCAAAAAATACTGTAATATTTCCAACAGGTTCATTGCAAGTAGCTTAAGAAAAGCTTGAAGAGATATTATCATGACAAAATTAAACTACATTTATTCATAATACTGATGTGTTCTTGCAGTAAGAAAACGACAATTGACTATCCTATTACCCCAAAAGGAGATATTGAAGATACTTATTTCGAAACCGTTGTCAAAGATCCATATCGTTGGTTGGAAGATGACAATTCGGAAGAAACAGCCGAATGGGTAAAAGCTCAAAACAACGTCACTTTTGATTATCTGAACTCGTTGCCAAATCGTGAAAAAATTAAGCAGCAGCTAACCAAGCTGATGGATTATCCGAGGCACGGGACGCCATTTAAAAAGGCCGGTAAATATTTCTTTTTCAAGAATGATGGTCTTCAAAATCAAAACGTGCTTTATAGGACTGAGGCTTTGAATGAAAGGGCTCAGGTTGTTTTGGATCCGAATACCTTTTCAGAAGACGGAACGATCGCTTTGTCCGGAACTGAGCTGTCCGAGGATGGGAAATACCTCGTTTACATGGTCGCCAAGTCTGGTTCCGATTGGAATGAGATTTTTGTAAAAGATATTGAGACAGGAGAGACGCTGAGCGACCATATTGAGTGGGTGAAATTCTCAGGTTTGGCGTGGTTCGATAATGGGTTTTACTATAGTGCTTATGATGAGCCGAATGAAGGAGATGAGCTGTCTGCATCTAACCAATACCAAAAGATTTACTATCACAAGTTAGGCACTCCGCAGAAAGATGATCAGTTGATCATGAAGGACGATACAAATCCGAATCGCATGTTTGGAGCTGGAATTACGGATGATAAGCGCTTCCTGTTAATCTCAATGAGCGAGGCTTCTCATGGAAATGCGTTGTCGGTTAAAGATCTGACAAAAAAAGGCGCGGATTACATTCCATTGATGGAAGAAATCAACTATGAATTTCATGTTCAGGAAAATATTGGTGAAGATCTATTTGTGCTGACCAATTATAACGCACCCAGGTATCGCCTGTTGAAGATCAATATCAACAAACCCGAAGAGAAAGATTGGGTTGAGGTTATTCCGGAAGGAGATGAAATACTGGAAGGGACAAGTTTTGTGGGCGGTAAAATAGTAGCCGATTACATGGAGGATGCACACAGTGTAGTCGAAATTTATAATTATGATGGCACCTATGAATATGAAATAGAATTACCCGGAATTGGCAGTGTTGGCGGCTTCTCCGGTAAAAAAGATGAATCCGTTGCTTTTTATAGCTATTCATCCTATAATACCCCGGGCGAAATTTACCGTTACGACTTTAATAAAAAGGAATCAGAGCTGTTTTATCGCCCTGAAGTAACGTTTAATCCTGATGATTTTGTGGTAAAACAAGAGTTTTTCGAGTCGAAGGATGGAACGCGTGTTCCGATGTTTATGGCACACAAAAAAGGAATTGAGTTGGATGGCGATAATCCTACCTTGTTGTATGGTTATGGTGGATTTAATGTCAGCCTGACACCAACATTTTCCGCCACCCGGATGGCTTTTATGCAGAATGGAGGAGTTTATGCGGTGGTAAATTTACGTGGAGGTGGCGAGTACGGTGAGGATTGGCATCAGGCAGGAACAAAGCTGAATAAGCAAAATGTGTTCGACGATTGCATGGCGGCTGCCGAACATTTGATTGCTGAGAAATATACTTCAAAAGAAAAACTGGCCTTGATGGGCGGATCGAATGGTGGTTTGTTGGTTGGTTCGGTAATTAATCAGCGCCCTGATTTGTTCAAAGTGGCTTTGCCGGCTGTTGGCGTAATGGACATGCTCCGCTTTCATAAGTTTACCATTGGCTGGGCTTGGGCCGGCGATTATGGAACCAGCGAAGATAGTCAGGAAATGTTCGACTACTTGTATCACTATTCGCCATATCACAACATCCGAAAAGGAGTTGATTATCCGGCGGTGCTGGTAACAACTGCCGACCATGATGACCGGGTTGTTCCCGCACACTCGTTTAAATACATTGCCCGTTTACAGGAATATCACACCGGGCCAATGCCAACCTTGATTCGTATTGATGTAAAAGCCGGCCATGGAGCAGGAAAACCCACTGCCAAGGTGATCGAGGAATATACCGATGTTTGGTCGTTTATGCTTTATTATTTGGATGTTGAGATGTAACGCTGAATTTATAATTCAACAGGAAATATTGTACATTTATGTCCCGGGAGTGAAAACGCTGCCGGGATTTTTTTGTTATGAAGATCAATTATTTATTTCGAGTCTCACCGACTTTTTTGATTTCATTTCGCGCATCTCGTTATCGTCAGGCAGGCCACCCCCGATTTCTTTCACTACAATGTTGCCGCACTATTTGATCTAGAATCATGTAATAGCAAAAGGCAACTTGTTTCACATCAAAATTATTAACAAAATTGTTAAGAAACATTTGTTCTATTTAAAATAAATGTGATAACTTATGTCTTGTTAATTAAGGTTCATCAATTACCTGCTCATCGGGATCTGTCGAAAGCAGATAGAGGCTGGATCGGATTTGCAATCCGATCCGTGCTAACCATGGATTTGCAATCCCAATAGACCAAATAATTTATACCTTCACGCCTATGGGAATACGCAACAAGATATCGCCGGGATATACCTATTACTTAACATTAACAGTAGTGGAGTGGGTTGATATCTTTACACGCCCTGTTTACAAACACCTTATAGTTGATTCATTGAATTATTGTATTGCCAATAAAGGTTTAAGGGTTTACTGCTGGTGTCTGATGTCGAACCACTTGCACCTGATTGCCGGGGCTGCCGATGAAGAAATCTTGTCGGATATCCTCCGCGATTTCAAGAAGTTTACCAGCAAAGCTCTGATTGATGACATAAAAACAGTGCATGAAAGCCGTAGGGACTGGTTGCTGAACTTGTTTTGGTACGCGGGAAGGAACAATAAGAAGATCCGCAATTATAAAGTCTGGCAGGATGGCAACGATGCAAAGGAAATTCACATGACAGCGTTTCTGGAAGAAAAGATGGAGTATATCCACAACAACCCGGTCAAAGCTGAACTAGTTGCAGGCCCGGAAGACTATTTATACAGTTCGGCAAGAGATTATGCCGGGGAAAAAAGGTCTGGTTAAAATTGAATTTGTATGACAATGGCAGTTGGTTTAACAGGATTGCAAATCCTGGATTACAAGGGATCGGATTGCAAATCCAATCCAGCCGAGGAGAAAGGATTTGTGCATGTTCAAACAGTATTGCGAGATGAGTTACAAACTCAAAACAGCTAACCCCTCGTTGCCGCTTCGCTCAAACGGGCAGGCGGGGCTGGATTGATGTCTTTACACGAAAAGAATATAAAGTTGTTATTGCCGATTCGCTGAACTATTGCATCAAAAATAAAGTGATTGAAGAGTACACGAATGTGTGGTCACTTCTCTTCTATTATTTAGGAATGAAGATGTAATTCTGAGTTTATTATTCAGCAGGAAATATTGTACTTTTATGTTCCGGAAGTCAAAATGCTTTCGGAATTTTTTTGTTATGAAGATCAACTATTTAGTCATTGAAGGAAATATTGGATCGGGTAAAACGACCCTGGTGAACCGCATTGCCAAAGACTTTGGAGCCAGGAAATTGCTTGAGGGGTTTGAGGATAACCCGTTTTTACCAAAATTTTATGAAGACAGAGAGAAGTTTGCTTTCCCGCTCGAAATGTCTTTTTTGGCAGATCGCTATAACCAGCTGAAAAACAATATTCGCGAATTTGAATTGTTCAGCTCCTTTCTGGTTTCTGATTATTACTTCATGAAATCGTTAATCTTTGCTCAGAATACACTTTCCCGAGATGAATATTTGCTGTACGAACGGTTTTTTACGATTATTTACGATAAACTTCCAAAGCCCGATTTGTACGTTTATTTGCATGCCGATGTCGATAAATTAATTCAGAATATAAAAAAACGAGGACGAGATTATGAACGAAACATTGATCCCGATTATTTAGAGAAAATCAGAACCGATTATTTTTCGTTCTTCAAGAGGCAAAATGAGTTCCCGATTTTAATTATTGATACCACTAAAATTGATTTCGTCGCCGATGAGAATCAGTATAAAAGATTGTGTTCTGCTATTTTCGAAAACGACTATTCTACTGGGGTTAACAGGTTTTTAATGGATTAAAAAAGTGTTCGATATTCTTTTATTTCACTAAAACATTGCTAATTTTGTGAACGAGTACTGAATAATTATAAAATCAAATATTTTAATACTGTCGACATGAAAAAATTTAGCTTAAAACCTCTTGCTTTTTTTGCTCTGGCTGCTGTGCTTTTTGCAGGCTGTTCTGGCTTACAAAAGATGAAGAAGAATGCAGACCAAATCGATTTTAATGTAACACCTGAAATATTAGAAGCCCATGGTGGCGATGTGGATGTTGCGATCAATGGTCGGTTTCCCGCGAAATACTTCAACAAAAAAGCTACCTTGGTTGCCACTCCGGTGTTAACCTACGAGGGTGGTGAAACAGCATTTGAGCCCGTAACATTGCAGGGTGAAAAGGTTGATGCCAACAATAAAGTTATCAGCTACACAAATGGAGGAAGCTTTGCATATAAAGATGCAGTTGATTATAAAGACGACATGCGCATGTCAGATCTTGAAATTCGTATTACTGCTTCGCAAGGAACCAAAAGCCTTGACTTTGAGCCAATCAAAGTTGCTGATGGTGTAATCGCGACTTCAGAAATGGTAATCAACTATCCTGCTCCTATTTTGGGTGTTCAACGTGAGAAAAATACTACAGGTATTTACGATCCGAATATTGATGAATTTCAACGTGTTGTTCCTGATCAGTATGTCGCTGACATTCATTACCTGATCAACAGTTCTTATGTTCGCGGAACTGAACTGAAAGGTGATGACATTGAAAAATTGTATGCTTATACAAAAGACGCTTTTGAAGCAGAACGTAAAGAATTGAAAGGTGTTGAGATTTCAGCTTATGCATCTCCTGATGGTGAGTTGGATTGGAACGCTAAACTTTCGGAACAACGCGAAGGATCTTCAAACAAAGTAGTTTCTCGTCAACTTAAAAGAGATGACGTTGAGGCTGAGTTGAAAACAAAATTCACTCCTGAAGATTGGGAAGGTTTTAAAGAAAAAATGGAAGAATCAGACATTCAGGATAAAGAGTTGATCTTGCGTGTTCTTTCTATGTATTCTGATCCTGAAGTTCGTGAGCGTGAAATCAGAAATTTATCTCAAGCGTTTACGGTAGTTGCTGACAAAATTCTTCCGGAATTACGTCGTGCAAAAATTTCAGCTAGCGTTGATTTGATTGGAAAAACTGATGAGGAAATCGCTGCTTTAGCTGATTCTGATCCATCATCGTTGAATCCAGCAGAATTGCTTTATGCTGCTACTTTAACAACTGATCAAAACAAGAAATTAGCTATTTATAACTCTTTTTCTAAAGTATATTCAAAAGACTGGAGAGGTTATAATAACGCAGGGATGGTATTGGCTCAGCAAGGAAAATTTGATGAAGCAAAACCATTATTTGAAAAAGCTGAAGGTTTAGCTTCGAGCGAGCCAATCATTAAAAATAACTTAGGTGCTGTTGCGTTGCATAATGGTGATATTGAAAAAGCTGAATCATTATTCGGAGCAGCTTCAGGTGCTGGCGACGAAGTAAACTACAACTTGGGTATTGTAGCCTTGAAAAAAGGTGAATACGACAAAGCGGTTAAATTGTTCGGCGATAGCGATTCTCCAAACGTAGGTTTAGCTAAAATTTTGGCTGGCGACAACAATGGTGCTTTGAAATCATTGGAAAACTGTACTTGGGAAGGTTGCTACATGAAAGAATACTTTAAAGCAGTTGTAGGTGCTCGTACCGCCAAGGAAAACCTGATGTACGAAAGCTTGGAAAAAGCTGTTGAAATGAAGCCTGAATTAAAAGAGAAAGCTGCAACAGACTTAGAGTTTGCAAAATACTGGAATGAGGCTAAATTTCAAGAGATTGTAAAATAAGCGCTCACAATTTACTATTCTAAATAGCCAATGTGCTATTGGATTAGGAAACTTATATAAACTGGCCGTTTCAAAAAATAATTTTGAAACGGCCAGTTTTTTTTGTGGTGATTTTATTTTCAGATTGTTTCTTCAGTTGTGTCTGGGGTTTTATTTAAAGGAGTACTTGGGGTCTGTTTATGTTGGACGCTTTAATTGTAGCCAGAGCGCTTATTTTTGGCCGCTTATTCAGAGACTTGTTCAGTATGAATTTGAGTTTTTTTGGTTTAGTGCTTCATTAGCCTATTCTGCAATTCCAGCGGCTTGTTGATCTGATTTGGTCGTGCTACCGTTTATTTCTCTTGTGAGTACTTTGCTAGCCTCTTTCCGAAGCCATTTAAAAACAATCACCTATTTCCGTATAAGTATCTGAGCTTGAAAGAGCTTCTCTTTCAAGCTCAGATACTACTGTAAATGCTTAGGATGCTGATTAATCCTTATCGATAAACAAATGTACTTGCTACCTCTTTTTCACCGTACTACTTTCGGTGTAAGCTGATTTCGGAGCGAGTCAACATGAAAAAAAGCTCCAAAGGTTAATCCCTTGGAGCTTTCTTAAGCTTGAGTTTATTTTGTCTCTTAAATGATAAACTTAAATATAAAGAGTACTGCCAGAATGTACATGATTGGCGAAATTTCCTTGTGCTTGCCTGTTAGCAATTTCAGAAGGACATAAGCCAACATACCAAACACAATTCCCTCGGCAATGCTATAAGTTAATGGCATCATAATGATGGTCATGAATGCTGGGATAGACTCGGTAAAATCTTCCAGATCTATTTTCATGATTGGCGAAAGCATAAACAAACCGACCAGGATTAGCGCTGGTGCCGTGGCTGCTCCCGGAATCATGATAAACAGCGGAGCGAAAAACAAGGCGATGAAGAATAAGCCAGCAGTAGTCAAGGAAGTTAATCCGGTGCGACCTCCTTCGGCAACACCAGATGCACTTTCAACATAAGTTGTAACGGTACTGGTTCCAAGCATAGCACCAAACGTTGTTCCTATGGCATCAGCAAATAGTGCCTGCTTTGCACGAGGTACTTTTCCATCTGGGGTAAGCATGTTAGCTTTTGATGAAACGCCAACAAGAGTGCCAACCGTATCGAACATATCAACGAAAAGAAATGTAAAAAGCACAATCAACATGTCGATTGTAAAGACTTGTGAAAAGTCAAACTTCCAGAAAATGGGTTCGACTGAAGGGGGTAAGGAAACCAGGTGCCCGTCAGGCAATTGGGTTACTCCGAATGGGATTCCGGCAACAGTAGCCGAAAAAATACCAATCAAAAGGGCTCCTTTTACTTTTAAGGCCAAAAGCACGCCGGTAAGTAATACACCAAATAATGCAATCAGTACACTAGGCGATCCCATATCTCCAAGACCAACCAACACAGCATCATTATTTATAATTACTCCGGCACCTTGTAGCCCAATAAAAGCAATAAAGAGTCCAATACCCGCAGAAACAGCATGTTTTAACGAAAGTGGAATTGCATTAACAATTAATTCACGAATATTAAAGGCTGTCAGGAGCAAGAATATGATACCTTCGAGAAATACGGCGGTTAAAGCAAATTGCCAGCTATAACCCATGCCCAGCACAACGGTGAAAGCAAAAAAGGCATTTAGTCCCATCCCGGGCGCCAATGCAAAAGGCAAACGGGCAACAAACGCCATCACTAAGGTCGCAACCAATGCAGCAAGAGCAGTAGCTGTAAATAGTGCGTTTTTATCCATTCCGGTAGCACTTAAAATGCTTGGATTTACGGCCAAAATATAGGCCATTGTCATGAAGGTGGTAATGCCGGCCAATACTTCCGTTTTTACGGATGTATTATTTTCTTCGAGTTTGAAAAAACGTTTCATATTATCGGAGATTTGGGATTAAAAAGTCCACTTGGCAGCGATAGTTGGATTTACGACTGTGCCATTCGTGACAAAGTTATTACTGATCTCAACTTCAGTTCCAACAGCAAAGTTAGGACAGCAGTTATACCACAGTTGTGGTTCTGTTAAAAAGCGGTAGTCGGTACCCCAGAACATTTCTTCTTTCCAGAAATCGGCGAATCCGGTGAATGTCATTTTTCCTTTTAGCATTTGAACGGTCCAAACAGCAGTTAGCTGAAATGACGCATCTTCTTTGTCTTTAATGTTTTTGTAGTTTGCCTGCAAGGTTAGTATTTTTGAGAAGTCGGCCGATGCCCATGTACGTTCAACTCCCGCTAACCAACAATTCTCAATAGGAATGAATGGGTTGCCGGCTCCGTCGAGCTTAAATACTCCGGCGTTAAACTCTACGCGCGGCATAAATTTTTGATTTTCCGTCCACTTAAAAGCCCGGGCAATTTCCCAGTAAGCGAGCGATGCACCGGTGTCGACATCCCGAACATCGGAGCCATAATCAAAGTCAATAAAAAAGAAAGTTGAACCGTATTTATCAGGACGGAACATTTCAACTGTCGAAGTAATTAGTTTACGGTCTTTCCCGAAATCATAATGAACTTGTACATTTTGGGCAAAAGCACCCGATGCAAGAACACTCACAAACAGAGCAAGTAAAAATTTCTTCATTTTGGTTTTGTTTTTTAAGTTTTCGTAATAGAAATGAATGCGCTAAAATAATAAAAAACAGCTATCTGGCTAGTATCTTATATCATTGACATTGTTTTTTTCAATTTTCAGTCGGTTGATTCAGTTCGATAGATCTAGCTACGTAGGTGGTGGAAGTTATCGTGCTTTTATAGTCAATCCAGAATTGCGCTAGGTAGTGTGATGTGATCATCTAACATGTAGGTATGGTCTTGATGTCGTGCCTTTTAACTTCCAGATTGACACTAGCAGAGCGTATTAAATAATCTTTCTGAGCATGCTTGATGAGACTGCGTTCACGGATTGAGAAGTATTTTAGGGAGGAGAATGAATGGAACAAAAAACCGGATATCGATGATACCCGGTTTTTTCTTTTTATAAAATGAGTTGATTGGGAAGAAACTATTCTATAGTTAATTCACCAATACAGCAAAAAGTAACCCCACTTTTTAAAAAAATGGATGAACTGCACTTTTTGGTGTGTGAAGTGGGCTATATCTCATACGAGCGAAAATATATTGTTTATTTATTTCTTGTCCAAAGCATGATTTATGAACCGATTTGCTTTGTGTAACTCCCTGAAAACATCAACCGACAAACTCACAAATTGATCTCCGGAAATAGTTTTGTCGTCAATTTGGTAGCCAAAAACATATGATTTGTGTTTGAGTAGTTCGATATCTTCAAAGTCTTTCGGAAATCCTTTTGGTGCCATTTTTAGCTTGTCGTCATTCATTAGCGAAAAATATTTGGCGAAATCTTTATCAGCTAATATTTCTTTAAAGTCGTTTGCATTTTCAAAAATTTCAGTGCGAATGATCTTTAAAGTGTCAGCCTGCGGGCGCCAGATTCCACCACCTAAAAACGAATTTCCCGGATCGATGTGGATGTAATATCCGGCGCGGTCGCTTTTACGTCCATGTTGGGCAATAAAACTTCCCATTTGAGTTTTATAAGGACTTTTATCTTTCGAAAAACGAACATCTCTGAATATTCTGAATAGGCAATCTTTGGGATTTAGAAATGGAATTTCCGGGTCAAATTTATGAATTTCCTGGATCATCAGCTCGGTAAAAAACAACATTTGTTCTTTGCTTTCTTCGTAGCGTTTTCGGTTGTCGTTAAACCATTCACGGTTATTATTTTCCCGGAGCTCGTTTAAAAAATCTAGAATTGCTTTCATGGGCTTTGGAGTATGAGATTACTTATTTGATTAAGGTCACGGACCTATTTGATATTTTCGGTTTTGCTTCTATCACAAATTGTTAAAGACTCGAAACATGACACTAAATTATTCGCACTGATTATAATATCTTCATTGGAAACAAAAATAAGATTGTTTGGTTATTTATGCCTCTCGAATTTAAAAATGGAATATTACTTTTGCTTAACATTCTAATTCATGAAAAAGTTTGCATTAATAGTTGCCGGAGGTGCTGGCCAAAGAATGGGGGCAGAGGTTCCCAAGCAGTTCATTCAAATTGCCGGAAAACCAATATTGATTTGGACCATTGAACGATTCACAGCATTCGACAAGGATATTAGTATTGTGCTGGTGTTACCAGAGAGTCAGTTTGACTATTGGAGGGAAATAGCTCTTGAATTTAATTTCTCCAAAGGTATCGTCTTGGCAAAAGGTGGGGAAACCCGATTCCAATCTGTAAAAAGCGGGCTAAGTCAGATTCCTGACGAAGGAATTGTTTTTATTCACGATGGTGTTCGGCCTTTGGTTTCGGCTGAAACCATAGATAACTGTTATCGCATGGCACTTGAAAAAGGGAATGCGCTACCGGTTGCACCAGTTGTTGAATCGTTAAGGTATGTTGATGGTGACCAAAGCAAGCATATCGATCGGAGCCGATACCGATTGGTGCAAACACCGCAGACCTTTAAGGTCAGTATCATTAAACAAGCGTATCAGCAAGCGGAGCTTGCTTTTTTTACCGATGATGCCTCTGTTTGCGAAGCCAATGGTGTTCCAATCAATTTGGTTGATGGCAATACGGAAAACCTTAAAATAACCCGCCCCAAAGACCTTCTAATTGCAAAAGCCTTGCTGAAGTAGCGACAACTAAATAGCTATATTAATCTTTATCGGCCGCTTTATCACCGTTCCTCGACTTATATCTCTGTTTACCGATAATTGTTCAGGAAACTTTGTGTGATAGTATAGTTTCGTGCCGGATTGTAAAGAATTTCTTTTTTTAGCGTTAAGTTTTGTAAACGAAAGAAACTTTTGTCGTTATAATAGTTTCCGTCTTAAAAAGGTGCTTTATATTTGCCGAAATTATGGAAGACAAGAAACAGTATATTCTAGAGGAGGTTGGAAAAATGTACATGCGGCATGGCATCAGAAGTGTGACCATGGATGATGTTGCAGCAGAATTGGGTGTTTCGAAGAAAACACTTTATCAAAACTTTAAAGACAAAGCAGAGTTGGTTTCACAAGTGGTTGAATCTTTTTTATCGAAAGATGAGCAATGCCATTGTCATGAAAATGATTCGCTAAATGCAATTGATCGCGTGTTTTGGATGCGAGAACATTTAAATAACTTGTTGAAGCTTGCACACAATAATTTGGAGTACGATTTGAAAAAGAGCTACCCAAAACTGTACAAGAAGATTTCAGAATACAAGAAAGAGCGGTTTTATGAGGATAGTTTTTCGGTTATAGAACAAGGGAAGCAAGAAGGATTTTTTAGAGCGGAAGTGGATTCAGATTTCGTATCGAGACTGAGCGTAGGTCGGTTCCTGCTTGTTTTTAATCCTGATTACGGTTTGTTTACACAAGATGAGGTGCGAAACATTAGTCTTTTCGATCAGGTTATGGATTATCATTTTCATGGCATTTGTACCGACGAAGGCTTAAAATACTATAAGAAACAATTAAACAAAGTTCAGAATGAAAACTAAAACAAAACAATTATTTATCTTGCTTTTATTCCTGATTGCCAGCTCCGGGGTAAAGGCTCAGGATGAATTCGATTTTACTTTAGCCGAAGCTCAGGAGTATGCGCTAAGCAATTCTTACGTTATCCGGAACAGTAAGCTTGATGTTGATGTGGCGAAGAAAAAGGTATGGGAAACCATTGCGATGGGGCTCCCTCAGGTTTCCGGAACATCAAATTATACGAAAAACATCGATGCAGCCAAAAGCCCAATGCCAGTTGCAATTATTCCCCGGGACTTTTGGTCTGAACTTGGAATTCCGGAGGATACTCCCCTTGATGGTACGTTTCCTATTTCATTTGCTCAAAAATTCAACGCAGACTATGGCTTTAAAATCGATCAACTCATTTTTGATGGTTCTTATATTGTAGGCGTTAATTCTGCGAAGATTTACCTCCAGATGGCTTCGCAAACAAAGGAGAAAACAGAGATAGAAATCAAGCAGGCCGTGGCTCAGTCTTATTTTTTGGTGCTGGCGGCTGAGGAAAACCTCAAAGTAATGAAGGAAAATCTGAAAAACTCTGAGAAGCTGGAGTCGGACACCAAGGCACTTTACGAAAATGGGTTTACCGAGGAGCAAGATGTCGATCAGATGCGCTTGCTGGTTCAGAAATCTGAAAATGAGATTTTGAAAGCTGAACGCGAAATCAGGGTGGCTCGTATGGTGTTAAAGTATACGATGGGGATAGATGTTGAAGAAAGCATTGTACTGACTCAACCTCTGACTGAGTTTTTGAATCCCTTGCTTGATGGTGAAGAAAATTTGGGAGGATTCGACTATTCTTCGCATATCGATTATCGAATGTTGGATACCCAACGTCAGCTAAGCATGAAGGAATTAAGGCTTACTCAGGCAGCCTATCTGCCTCGTCTTACTGCATTTTACAATTGGAGCAAAATGTCGTTCGGAGACAATGCGAACTTATATAAAAGCAGTGTTCCCTGGTATAAATCTTCCATGTTTGGATTCAATCTTTCGATTCCAATTTTTACATCAGGTCAGCAAATGGCTAAAGTACAGCAAGCCAAGTTTTCGTATCAACAGTCGGAAAACGAGCAGGCCCTGGCTGAGCAAACCTTGAAAAAGGACTACCTGTCGGCTGTGGCAGACATCGAAAGTGCCATCGACCAGTACCATAATGACATTGATAATAAGAAACTGGCGAAGAAGATTTATGACAAGACAACCATAAAATACAACAATGGGATCAGCAGTAGTATAGAGCTTTCGCAAACCGAAACTCAGTACATTCAGTCTCAGGGAGCCTGGGTGGCATCAGTCATTCAGCTATTGAACTCAAAAATTACATTGGAAAAAGCAATCGGAAAACTTTAAATAATAAAACAATGAACAGAAGATTTACACACAAACAATTGATGAGCCATTTTGCCATTCTGTTATTCGCAGTGGCTCTGGTTTCTTGCTCTTCAGGAAATGCAGGCAATGATGACAGGCAGGAAAAGCAGGCTCAACTGGCAGAATATAAGCAACAGGCTCACGACTTGAATTTGAAAATTAAAGAGCTTGAAGCAGAGCTTAGTAAAACTGCAGATGTAGAAAGAGTGGAAGTTGTATTGACCGACTTGCAAGCTACCGACTTTGATCACTTTATTGAAGTGACGGGTAGCGTTGAGGCCGATCAGGAAGTGAATGTAAGCCCGGAGGGATCAGGTCAAATACTCGATATTAAGGTGAAAGAAGGGCAACGGGTAGCGAAAGGAACCGTTTTAGCGGTACTCAATTCCGAGCCAATTGACCGTTCAATAGAACAAACTAAAATTAACCTCCAGTTGGCACAAACAACCTTCGAACGCCAAGAAAACCTGTGGAACCAAAATATTGGTTCGGAACTGCAATACCTGCAAGCGAAATCAAGTATGGAATCTCTCGAAAAACAATTGGAAAATTTGCAGGCACAGAAAGACATGTCGATTATTAAAGCACCGGTTAACGGAATTCTCGATGTAATTTACCAAAAGCAAGGTCAAATTGCCAGCCCACAGATTCCGTTCGGTAAAATTGTGAATATCGATAAAGTTAAAATCTATGCTGATGTGTCCGAGTCGTACCTAACAAAGATTAATGAAAATGACAAGGTGTCGGTTTACTTTCCGGCTATTGGCGAAGAGCGTAAAACAAAAATTCAGCTAATCGGAAATTATATTGATCCGGATAATCGAACGTTCCGCATTCGCCTGGATCTGAAAAATCAGGATAAAATGATTAAACCCAACATGGAGGCTGTCGTTAAAATTCGCGATTATGCTGCCAAAGAGGCTATCGTCATTCCTTCGCTTTTGATTAAAGAAGATTTTAAAGGCAAGTACACCTATGTTGCCGAAAAAGGCCAACGTGGACTGGTTGCCAAAAAGGTATATGTTACGCCTGGAGTTTCCAATAATAATATGACTGAGGTAAAAGAAGGACTAAGTGTGGGTACAAAAATCATTTCTGAAGGTTTTAGCCAGGTTTTTGACGGTTCACCAATCCGTGATAATAAATGATTCAGTTTGAAAAGCTTTAAACAAGCAGAAAATGGATAAAGAAAAAACAAGCGACAAGTCGCAAAGTATAACACGGAAGTTTAAGCCAACCTATCTGGCACTGAAGAATAAAACTACGGTTTATATTCTGACGTTAATGTTGGTATTTTTCGGGCTTTTTTCATATCAGCAAATGCCTCGGGAGGCGATGCCCGAGATTGTTATTCCCTACATTTTTGTACAAACCGTTTACCCGGGAAACTCGCCGGTTGATATCGAAAATCTGATTACCCGACCCATTGAACAGGAACTGAAGGGAATGGACGGAGTGAAAAAGGTGTCGTCAGCATCGTATCAGGATGTAAGTACCATTGTGGTTGAGTTTAGTACCAATGTTGAAATAAAACAAGCCTTACAGGATACCAAAGACAATGTGGACAAAGCGCAGTCTGATTTGCCGGATGACCTGGAGAATGACCCTTTGGTGATGGATTTGAATTTTTCCGAGTTCCCCATTCTGAACGTCAACCTTTCGGGCGACTACAGTATGCGTGAGTTGAAAGACTTTGCCGAAATTCTTCAAGATGAATTTGAAAGTCTCCCGGAGATTTCTGAAGCGAATATTCAGGGGATCGACGATCGGGAGATTCAGATCAATGTAGATCCACATAAAATGGAAGCGCGTGGTGTCGGTTACAACGATATTGCCCTTGCCCTTCAATCCGAAAATGTCACGATTGGTGCCGGACAGTTTACTGCGGATAACACCCGCCGGGTGGTGCGCACTGAGTCCGATTATACCAATATGGATCAGCTGCGAAACACCATTATCAAGCTGAACAATGGCAAGCCGGTTTATGTGCGCGATGTTGCTAATGTTGTTGATGGCTACAAAGAACAATCGACCATCTCGAGGTTGGACAATAAGCCGGTGGTATCGCTGTCGTTGGTAAAAAAGAGTGGGGCAAACATATTGGAAGCAACCGACGAGATTCGTCAGGTGCTGAAAGATCAGGTAGATGATGGTTATTTGCCCAAAAACCTGGATATCATCGTTACCAACGATATGTCGACCTATGTGAAGAATGATATTGCGACTCTGGAAAACAGCATTATCCTTGGAATGATTTTGGTAATTTTCGTTTTGTACCTCTTCCTTGGATTCCGTAATGCCTTATTTTCGGGTTTAGCTATTCCGATGTCGATGTTCCTGTCCTTTGTTATTCTTGATCAGTCGGGTACTACACTTAACTCGATGGTATTGTATGGATTGATTTTGGCCTTAGGGATGCTGGTCGATAATGCTATTGTTGTTGTTGAAAACGTCTATCGCCTTCACGGCATGGGCTACTCAGCCTCCAGAGCAACAAAGAAGGGCGTTAGTGAAATTGCATTCCCGATTATTTCTTCCACACTGACCACGCTGGCAGCATTCGTTCCTCTAATGTTTTGGGAGGGTGTTGTTGGTGAGTTTATGGGAATTTTGCCCCAAACGCTGATTGTGGTACTGGCATCATCTTTATTTGTAGCACTCGTGCTCAATCCCCCGTTTATTGCTCGTTTTATGAAGATTGATGATATTCGGGAAAAGGTTGAATGGAAGAAGACGCTTAAAATAGCGGGAATACTTGCCCTGATTTCTATAGTATTCTATTTCACCAAAATATATTTGATCGGAAATATCCTGATGACAGTTGTGCTCATTATGGTATTGAATGTGGTTGCATTTCGCCCTCTGGCCCGATGGTTTCAGTTGCGCTTTTTGGTGTGGTTAGAGAATTTCTACGAAGGGCAATTGCGTTCAGCGTTAACCGGGTGGAAACCAATCGTGTATTTTGTCGGAACATTTGTATTGCTGATGGGTTCTGTCTCTTTTTACATTGTCCGTCAGCCGAGTGTCGTATTTTTCCCCGATACCGATCCACAAACGATTTATGTAACCATGGAACTGCCACTCGGAACTGCCATTGAGAAAACCGATGAAGTTTCACGACGGGTTGAAAGTATCATCAACAGAACCATTGAGCCTTATCAGAAAATTGTAAAATCGGTAACAACTTCGGTGGGTACCGGAAAAGGAGGCATGTTCGAGAGTTCAGATAGTTCCAGTCCAAATAAATCGCTGACAACCATCTCTTTTGTCGAATTTAAATTGCGCGACGACATCAATACATCGGATGTTATGAAGGAGGTTTCAGCAAACCTGGAAGGATTCGTGGGGGCTAAAATATTTGTCGAAAAAGAAGACCAGGGGCCTCCGGTTGGAGCTCCTATCAATATTGAAGTGTCGGGTGATGACTTCGACCAGCTGATCAAAATTACCAACGATTTTGTAACGAAAATCAACGAAGACAATATTCCGGGAATTGACGAATTGAAACTGGATATCAATGTGAATCAGCCGGAAATGCTGATCAAAGTTGATCGTGATAAAGCACGTCGGTATGAATTGTCGACCCAGCAGATTGCCATGGCACTGCGCAACTCGTTATATGGATATGACGTGGGCGACTATAAAGATGGTGAAGATGAATATGACATTTTTATTCGTCTAAAAGATGAATTCCGCAACGATGTTTCATCCATGATGAACCAAAAGCTGATGGTTGAGGGCAATAAGATTCCGATCTCATCAGTAGCTGACTTCGAGTACTCTTCCACTTACGATAAGGTAAACCGGATCGACTTTAAACGTACGATTACCATCAGTTCAAATGTCGTGGAAGGATACAACGCCAACGAGATTAACAACCGAATCAGACAGGTATTGCAGGAGTACGATATGCCACGGGGTTACGATTATGCCTTTACCGGTGAGCAGCAGTCGCAGGACGAAAGTAGCGAGTTCCTGATTTTTGCCTTGTTGGTTGCCATTGCGTTAATTGGATTGATCATGATTACCCAGTTTAACTCGTTCATCCGCCCAATGATCATCATGATGACCGTGTTGTTTAGTACTATCGGTGTATTCCTCGGTCTGGCAACTTTCAAAATGGAATTTGTAGTGATCATGACCGGTATCGGAATCATCTCGTTGGCCGGAATTGTGGTGAACAACGGAATTGTGCTGATCGATTACATCGACCTGATGCGTAAACAGAAGCGTGAGGAATTGGGCTTTAGCGAAGGGGCTTTCCTTCCGGCTGGTGTTGAGGTTGAATGTTTGGTTCTGGCCGGTAAAACCAGGTTGCGGCCGGTACTTTTAACGGCCATAACAACGGTGCTCGGACTGGTGCCACTAGCTGTTGGATTAAACTTCGATTTCATTACCCTTTACACTCATTTTCAACCTGACTTCTCGCTGGGTGGCGAAAGTGTGGCTTTTTGGGGACCCATGTCGTGGACCGTTATCTTCGGATTAACATTCGCTACATTCTTAACCTTGCTTATTGCTCCGGTGATGTACATGTTGACCATCCGGATTAATTTCCGCATTAAAAAGATGATGGGACTGCTGCCAGAAGATAATCAAACACCGAAAGTGGTTGAAGAAGAATAGAACTACCTTCAAAATAGGATCAACGAAAAGGGGATTGCAGCGGCAATCCCCTTTTTTGTGGTTTCCGATTGAATTTATTTGTTGAAGTTCTTACCCAGGGTGTAGAAGAGTGTCATCCGGTTACGGGAGCCGGCCTTGGTTTATGTTTTTTGGCGTGAGATAATAATGTAGGTTGGATGATGTCTTGCTTATAGCGTTTTTTCAGCGGGAGAGTTTTTCAGGTTGAATGATTTTGGAATGACTATGGTGGCTATTTATGGGACAATAATGAATAAATAGTTTAAACTTTAAAAACAGAAAAATGATGAGAAAATATATGAACTTGAAGATTGTTGCAACACTTTTTGCCTTCCTGTTTTTGGTTGGATGTAATGATGATGATGACAATTATATTGACGATTGGAACAATAGCATATTGATGCTTCAGGTTGATTACTCAAGCTATGAGTTGGAGGCTGGACAAGAGTTTCTTTTCTCTGATCCGATATCAACCTCAGACACAATACCAATTGGTGTAGATTACGACGAACCGAGCGATTTTGGAAATGTTTCGTTGTACTACGCACCAACAGATGATGTATTTTTCTTCGGAACAGTTGTCTGGAATGGAAAAGGCGAAGTTAAATACCCTTACCATTGGGTTGCTCCGTCTTCGTTTTTAACGATCGATACACCGGTTGATCAACCGGCTGAGACCAATTTCCAGTTAATTCATAGTGCCACAAGTGAGGAAAACATCGACTATGCTGCCATTTGGGATGCGGTTGATGATTTGAGCATTGTTGACGAGTACATCAGTTCGGGCAAAAAAGTAGGTTTATTCCTGTATCAACCGAGTGTAGGAGCTGGTGATCCGGATGATTGGGACTGGTATGTTATTTTAAACCATGAAGTCTGAGTAAAATAGCGAAGCCTCATTCATAAAAGAACAAGAAGGCGGAAAGTGATCAATCACTTTCCGCCTTCTTGTTTTTAGTCAACTAATTTCTTGAGGCTTTGGCCAGGAGAATCGTCTCTCCTTTGCTCCCGGTTAAAAGTCATTTTCCAAAATGTTGCAGGCTGTTGCTACAAAATGAGGGCAGAACTCATTAAATGCATTTTTTTCTTTGGCTTTTACTTGTCCGTCCGGTGTGGAAATATCGCAGCCAACCAGTTCTTTGCAAATTAGAGAGCCGTGTTTCGCAACAAATTTTTCGTTGAATTTCAGGATGAGTTCTTTCGTGTTGTTTTTTTCTAACAGGTCGGTGCTGGCATGACCATGTTTTAGTCCAATAACCAAGTATGAGGCTGTTACTGCTCCACAGGTTTCGGCACGGGCCATGCCGCCACCAAAACCACTGGCTAATTTGAGGGCTGTTTCTTCATCCAGATTCAGTTCGTCTGCAAATGTGGAGAAAACAGTTTGTGCGCAATTGTATGAAGGGAATTTTTCTAATGCTTTTTTTGATTTTTGCATGATGGTAAATTTTCATATAAAGATAAGAAGAATGAATAAAACAGTTATGATAATTCGACCATATGTTTTGATATTTAAGAGAAATGGTGACTGTTTGCTTTTTCGGTGGGTCTGATAACCAGACTTTTCGTCTTCCTGAAGTTGTTTCGGGATCTTTCAGTGGATTGCTCACTGCGATTTGAATTGCTCTTTTTTATCCCTAAATCCCCTGAAGGAGACTTTGTGGCCTGCTGGAATCCAATTGCATACAACTCTATCGCTATTGGAATTTTTTCTAATAGCTTCTGTCGTTGCGAGCAAAGTGAAGCAATCTTTCAGCTGATTACTGCTATCTCACCCTCTTGGCTCTTGGTTCTTTATTCTTGTATCTAACGTCTAATATCTAGGGTCTTGTTTTTATTGCATGTGTTGGGGTGTTCCCCAAGCCCTAGTTACTTTTCTCCTTGGATGAGAAAAGGAACCAAAAGAATCAAGGCTGACGATGCTTTTGAACGAAAACTACGGATCAGTCACTGCCCGAAAACCAAACTCCTCCTTTCAGTCGCCAAACAGGGTTTTCTTAGCGAGTCCCTTCGCTGTTTCCTTCCCTTGTTTTCTGATTCAAAACCCTCGTAGGCCGAGCTTTTCGCCTGTCGGCGAAGTGGGGGATTTTGCTGTCCCAATTGAGTGCTCGTCATCCTGGACTTGTTTCAGGATCTATTAGCGAGTTGCTCAATGCAATTAGAATTTCCTTCTCTACCCTGAAAGGGTTATACAACAATAGCCACAGGCAACGCCTGGGGTAAAATGCGTTAGTAGTTGAAATGGCGCAATCGGTGGGTGTTGAATGGTGTGAACGTTTTATGCGCCCTAATGGAAAATGGTTTTGAAATCTGTTAATCGGATGTTGTGCTTTTTTACCCCTAAATCCCCTGAAGGGGACTTTGTGGCCTGCTGGAATCCAATTGCATGGGGCTTTATAGCTATCGGAATTTATGCCAACTGGTTGAAGCGTTTCCCCAAACCCCAGTTACCTTTTTGTCTTGTCCTTCCGGACGGGATTTCATTTCTTTTCATGTAAGGAAAAGAAACGAAACAAAGAAAAATCAAGTCAAGCCGAACCCTCGGCCGGGCGTTTTGACGGCCATCGCTTTTTCGCCTATTGGCGAAGTGGGGGAATTGCTACTGAATACTGTAACTGTACACTGCGACTTTTTACCCCTAAATCACAAAAAATGACATTTATTCGGAAAAAAACGGCTCCAAGCCAAGTAAATATTCATCGAAAAAACAGGTGGAAAAGCATTGATTTTGTTCGTTCGTGTGAGAAATCGCCTTGTTTACATCGCAAAACAGCCCATTCATAAAACACTTCGAAAACATTATATCATTTAGTTTTCAATATCCTAACTTGTTGCCTGTTACTTCATTTTTTAATTTTTAATCAATACGTATGGAAAATAAAATCAACTACCAGTTACCCGACGATGTCGCAGGTCAAGCGGCTGATCAAATCAATCAAGCAATCAACGTGTTAAAACCTTACCTGATTGCCTTAAATAGCGAAGAACGGCAGTCGCTACCTAAAATGAGTGATGGCACCGTTCCTTTTGTCGAGAAATGTCTCGATTATTGCAACAGCGATGAGCAGTTTGCACCTCCTTATCTGGATGTGGAAGGCTTTAAAAACGATATGGATGCCTGGGAAAAATTAATGGCTGTTTTACGCCCTGTTCAGCAACTGATGCAGAACCTGGATGACACGACCACCGAAGCCGGATCGGAAAGCTACACTGCTGCACTGACTTATTACAACTCGGTGAAGCAGGCCGCCAAATTGAGTATTCCCGGAGCAAAAACGATTTACGAAGATCTGAAGGAACGTTTTGCAAAAAGAAGTTCCTCAAAGAATGGGACAACGGTATAAGCCATTCAACGGAAACTTCTTGAAAGTTTCCGTTTTTTTTGAAAGGAAAATACTATCCGTATTCATAATCAGGGTTATCCTTTCATGATCAGCTTCCCGGGTTTAACCAGTGAGCAGGATGATGGAGCGATGCAACATTTCGATGATCCGATGAAGTTTGGAAGCGAAAACCTCCACCTTTTATATTCAATCGAGCGGTTCGGGGCACCAAGCTTGCATCTTTCTTGTGGAAATGTTCATCAATTTGCTGCAAGCTTGAAGCAAAATACTGCAAGCCCGAATATTTTTCGCGGAAGTTTTCAACAAAAAGCTTCAACGCTGAACCAAAAAGATGCTCCGTTGAATCAAAATCAGGCAGCGTTGCATCTCCGGGGTACTCGCTTGAATGTTTTTCATGCTCCATTGCACCACCACAGTGCAAGCGAGCATGTTCGAAGTGGGTACCCCCACTTCCGAAGTACCCTGATGCACCTCCGGGGTACCCCTTTACATGTTAAATAGACTTTATTTTGAATGAAACTAAATTGCCTCTGACTGTATGGAGTTACTATCTTTTGACAAGTTTTAAGAACAGGATGTACTGCCGAAACGTGATTGTTATAATAAATTGACTACTTTGGTGGATTGATAAACTATTCACAAATAAAGTGTTATTTCCAGGTAAATTGTATTGTAAACAGCACCTTTTGTCACACCTATAGAAAAAATAAGAGGAATAAAAGTTCTATTTCACATATGTTAGCGTTCATTATGAAAAACAGCACTTTGATGAGATATTTTATATTGCTTATTTGGGTTTTGATTGTTACAAAATCTTTTGGACAAATAACATCAGAAATTGATTTTCCGACATTTCCGTTGAAGAAAGTTATATGTTCCTGCCAATCAAATCCAAATCAAGATTACTCGACTGAAGATTTAAGTTATTATGAAGACGGAAAATTAAAACAGGTTTTTAAGACTTATACAAAAGAAGAATCTGATACAAATATTGTGGAATATTATTACTCAACCATCGGACTGTTAGATTCTTTAAAAACAAAAACGTTTGTAGGTGCCAAAGGATATGATGATGTATTTCAGCGAACCAGGATTTTTAAATACAATGCTAAAGGTCTTCTTATCCACTCCGGGTTTGCTGATGAAAAAGGAAATAACCTGACCAATGATTATCAATATTCAACGGAGGACCAGTTACTAAGAAAAATAGTCAGATGTGGTTCTAACATGCAGATTTATAGCTACGAATATGACAAAAGTGGCAAAGTTTTAAAGGAATTTAAAAACGACCGATTACTAAACAGATTTAAATATAATAAAGAGAATACATTAGAAAAGAAAGTATCTTATAGCAACGCCAGATACAACCTACGTCGATTTTATGATAGGATTACCCATCTTAGATTTAAAAATGAGTTTAGGGCAAAATATATTACGAAATATGAATACGATGAGCAAAATCGTTTAGTCAAAGTGATAAACCAAGAAAATGTTATTGAAATCCGAAAGTATGAAAATGGGACACTTATTGAAAAACGAACAAATTATTATGGCACAGACCCATGTTTTGCTCCTTGTTGTAGCCAGTATATCTATAGATACGAATATGATGAAATAAAATAACGAAACGCTAACAAAGTGCATATTTCAGAGCGGGGTCGGTGCGGCAATCAACGGCGGATTCTCGCATCGCAGTTCATGTCCTCGCGGACAGGAACGCTCTCAGAAATCAGTACTGAAAACATGTACCAATCGTTATTCCGTCCCTTCTTCATGCTTTGGCATCGAAAACGAACCATCGGGTGTATTTACCATCCAGTTGGAGAAGTCGTGTAAAAACAGCCAAAAGGCCTTCACTAAGTGTTCGGGAGCATCGAGTTTCAGCAGTACTTCGCGGTAGCATTCGAGCCAAACAATACGGGCATCGGGCGTAATTTTAAAGGGCAAATGCCTGCGCACCAAAACAGGTTTCCCACGGTGCTGGTTAAAGTAGTCGGGTCCTCCCAGTCGCTGAACAAAAAAGTCGGCCGATCGTTCTTTGGCAGCATCCAGCCCAACGGGGTTCGATGGAAACAGGTGCTTAAAAGAACTTTGAGCCAGCAGGTCGTAATGGTCACTCACCATTTGGCGCACACCTTCCTCTTTCAAGTAGTTGTATAATTCCTGATCGGGCATATATTTGTTGGGTCTGGCACCAAAAGCCATCTTTTCAATCTTCAGTTCCATGGGTTTATTTTAATCGTTACTCGTATTCACCAATAACCGATAATTTGCCCGAATGTTTAGGAGTTTGGGGAATGATTGGCTTTTTTTCGAGCCAAAAACAAGGCCCGAAGAAAATTCTCCGGGCCTGAGTTATAGTTATGTTGTTTGTTTCAATTTTGAGAATTACTCGCCGCGAACAGCTGCAATTCCGGGAAGAACTTTTCCTTCGAGGTATTCCAACAATGCTCCACCGGCAGTAGAGATGTATGAAACACCATCGGCAATACCGAATTTGTTAACCGCTGCAACCGAGTCGCCACCACCTACAAGTGAGAAAGCGCCTTTTTTAGTTGCTTCAACAACAGCATCACCAATTACTCTAGTTCCTTCGGCAAACTTTTCCATTTCGAAAACACCGGCAGGACCATTCCAAAGTACCGTTTTTGAATTACTGATTACTTTGTTGAAAGTAGCAATGGTATCAGGACCTACGTCCAATCCCATCCAACCGTTTTTAATTTCACCGGCAGGGCAAATTTCAGTATTCGCATCAGCGGCAAATTTATCAGCTGCAACACAGTCTGAAGCGATTACCAGGTTTACCCCTTTTTCTTTCGCTTGCTTAATAATGCTTTTGGCCAATTCCAGGTATTCATCTTCGCAAAGTGATGAGCCGATGTTTCCACCCATTGCTTTTACGAACGTAAAGATCATTCCACCACCGATAATCAAGTTGTCCACGGTGTTCAACATGTTTTCGATGATTGTAATTTTAGTTGAAACTTTTGCTCCACCCATAATGGCAGTCATCGGACGTTGAGGATCAGCTACTACTTTATCCAAGCTAGCTACTTCGCTGTCAACCAGGTATCCAAACAATTTGTCATTGGGAAAAAATTGAGCAATTACTGCAGTCGAAGCATGAGCACGGTGTGCCGTACCAAAAGCTTCCATAATCCAGCAGTCGCCGTTTTCGGCCAATTTCTTAGCAAATTCTACGTCGCCGGCAGTTTCTTCTTTGTGGAAACGCAGATTTTCCAGAATCAATACTTCACCCGGTTTCAAATCAGCTGCCATTGATTTTGCTTCGTCGCCAATACAATCGGGAGCAATTTTTACTGTGGCACCACCCAATAATTCTGATAGGTGACCAACCAAGTGCTTTAACGAGAATTTATCTTCCGGTCCGCTTTTTGGGCGACCAAGGTGAGACATGATAATAGGAGAACCACCTTTTTCAATCACTTTTTTGATTGTTGGCAAGGCAGCACGCATACGGGTATCGTCAGTGATTTCGAATTTGTCATTCAAAGGAACGTTGAAGTCAACACGGATTAGTGCTTTTTTTCCTGCGAAATCATAGGTTTCAATAGTCTGCATAATTGTTTTTTTTAGTTGCTTAAAAAATCGTTCCAAAGATAAGAAAAAGCAAGCTTTTTGAGTATGGTCTATTCGCTTAATAAAGAAATATTAATGCAGAGGTAAACTTGAGTTTTAAGATTTTGCGTCGAGGCACTTTTTTACAAACTTCATCGGAAAAGGATGTAAACGAGGTAGGTTTTATTATTTTTGTTTTCTACTAAAATTAGCCTATGTTTTTTCGCGACGTAATTGGGCAGGAAGCCACCAAAAAAAGATTAATTCAGTCAGTGAATGAAGAGCGTATTAGCCATGCGCAATTGTTTGCCGGGCCCGAGGGATCGGGTAAGTTGGCCTTGGCTTTGGCGTATGCGCAATATGTTTCGTGCTTAAATAAGCAAAATGGTGATTCCTGTGGTGAGTGTTCGTCGTGTAAAAAGTACGGTAAGTTAATTCACCCCGATTTGCATTTTGTTTTTCCGGTAGTTAAAACGCCAAAGTTTAAAGATCCGGTAAGCGATAATTTTATTGGCGAATGGCGAAAGCTTGTATTGGAAAATGCTTATTTCAACCTCGAAGACTGGTTCAATTTTGTAGGAGTGGAAAATGCTCAGGGCTTAATTTACTCACACGAAAGTGAGGAGATTATTCGCAAGCTCAACCTGAAATCATTTGAAGCGGAGTACAAGGTGATGATTATTTGGATGCCCGAGAAAATGCACGTTTCCTGCTCCAACAAGTTGTTGAAAATGATTGAGGAGCCTCCGGTGAAGACCTTGTTTTTGCTGGTCACCGAAAATGAAGAGGAGTTGATTACGACAATTCGCTCGCGTTGTCAGCTGATTAAAATTCCGGGAATTCAGCCCGACCCCATGAAAATAGCTATTGGGAAGTTAGAAGGAGCTGCCGGTAAAGATGTCGATAACCTGGTTCACTTGAGCCGCGGAAATTACAGGCAGGCCTTAAACTTATTGGAGCTTAACGAAAGCACCCGCTACAACTTAGAGCGATTTAAAGAGCTGATGCGCTTTTCGTATGGACGCAAATTTATGGATCTTTTTCAGTGGATTAGTGAAGTATCGAATATGGGGCGCGAGCGGCAAAAAATATTTTTGCACTACTGCATGGGGCTAATTCGCGAGAACTTTGTGTACAATCTGAAAAATCCGACCCTGACTTATATGCATGAAGAAGAGCAGGCTTTTTCGGCGCGTTTCTCGCCATTTATCAACGAACGAAACATCGTGCCTATTAGTGAAGAGCTGGAGAAAGCGTTTCAGCATATTTCAATGAATGGCAATCCTCGGATTATTTTTACCGACATGGCACTGAAGATCGTGAAGCTGATCCGTAAATAACAAGTAAAGTAAGAGCTAATCTGATTTTTCTTTGGGCAGTACAGGAAGTTTGAAATAGAATGTGGTTCCTGCTAACTCTTCCGATTCAAACCAAATTTCACCATTCAGAAGGTTTGTAATCCCTTTTATGATACTTAGCCCAAGTCCGGTTCCCGGTTTAATACTTTTTGACTCCACCTGGGTGAAGCGGTTAAAGATTGTGTCCTTAAATTTCTCGGGAATTCCAATCCCGGTATCTTTTACAAAAAAGGTAATGTCGTTTTCAACCAATGAGTAAACACCAAAAGTGATGGATCCTTCATTGGTGTTTTTCATGGAGTTGGTTAGCAAATTATCGAAGACTTGTTTTAACCGTACAGGGTCGGTAAATAGAATTAAAGGTTTCTGGATTATCCGGTGTTCTGTAGCTAGTTTAATATTGGGTTTTGAGTTGAATAAGGGACTCTGATGGTGATAGTCGTAGATATTTTTTAGAAAAGGGACAATGGAGAAATAGCTCTTATCAACTTTTAATTGGTTTGATTCAATTTTGGCTACGTCTATAATGTCATCAATAATTCGGAGTAAGTGGGTGCCCGACTTTTGAATAAATTCGGTGTACTTTTCCTGTTTCTTTTGGTCTACCGATGGTAGCGATAATAAACTTGAAAACCCAATAATGCTGTTCATTGGGGTGCGGATCTCATGCGACATGTTAGCCAGAAAAGCAGATTTCAATCGGTCACTTTCCTGGGCTTTCTCTGTGGCTTTTTGCAATTCTACATTTAGCTTCTGCAATTCGTTTAATGCATTTTGCAGTTCGTCATTCTTCTCAAGTATTTGCTTTTGGAGCTTCTTGTGATTTGTCAAATCATTCAAAATAAGTACAAGCTTATCGCCAATATAACTCCATAATACCTGGATGAACTTTACGGTGCCGTCTTTGCACGCGACTCTTGCTTCAAAAGGAGGCCGGGTGTTTTTACTCTCCGGACTTCTTTCAAGTTCTTTAAGCCAGAGGTTTTCTATTTTTTCGCGGTAAGCTTTCTTGGGGTAGGCCGCTTCAAACCATTTTTCAACAGTAGGAATATCTTCAATTGTGTAGCCAAAAGTTGAGGTGAATTCTTTATTCAGGTATTCGACACCCCCGCTTTTATCGTTAATGGCAATTGGAATTGGAGACTCATCAACGAGATTTCTCAGCCCTTTTTGATTCTCGATTAATTCTTGTGTAATTTTTTTTTGCTTGGTGATATTGATTAAGGCACCAACAATCGCCGTTGTTTTTCCATTTTCAATAACAGGAGCTTCGCGCACTTCAACCCAAACTAAACTTCCATCTTTATGAACCATTTCAAGTTCGTAAGGTTGTTGAATTTCGCCCGTTTTAATTGCTCTTACTGTCAAGTCAAAACCAATGGAGTTGGCCGGGTTATCTGATACCAGCGAAGTCCATTTGACCATCGCTTCTTTAGGCGTGTATCCAACCAAATTCTCAATTTGAGGACTTATGAACGTGATCTCATGGTTGGTAGAATGTTCGTAAAATACATTTGTGCTATGCTCAATAATATTACGGAGCTTTTCTTCGCTTTCTTTTATTCTTTTTCTGTTCTTTTTTTCTTCGCTAATGTTTCTGAGAGTACAAATCATCCCATCAAAGCGGTAGTTTTTGATCAGAGGCACTAACCAGCCGGCTATAACAATAGGCTTTCCTTCAAGTGTTGTTAGTTCTGACTCATATTGTCGGGGTTTTAATGAGTTTTTTGCCTTTAAATAATCGTCAATAAACGTCCCGATGTTTTGCCTTTCAAGATCTAATATGCTTTTGCCGATAAGCTTATTTCTTGGAGTTCCGGTGTTTAGAGTCATTCCTGAATTGGTGTAGAAAACTTTATCCTCCTTATCAGTAACCCAAAGCCCCTCATGCAAATGATCCATCAATCGTTCATAAAATCGGATTGGGCCTGTTTCCGGTTTGATGGATTTTATTTTTTCCCTTAGTATGAGTGCAAAATCGTTTTCGTCTATCGGAGATACGAGGATGTTATAAAAGCTGTTACCGTCAAAAGTAAACTCAATAAATTCCTTTTTAGTTTTTGCTCTAACAACTGAAGCAAATTTTTTAATCCACTTGTTTTCCAGGTCTTTAAATAACGATGTTGCCGGTTTGTTAATTACTTGCATTGAGGAAAGTCCAATTGCTTTTTCAAATGCCTCATTTAATTCGTAAGCCTGAAAATCGATGGGGGTATTCTTTGAGTTATAAATGATTTTATTGAGCGAGCAACCCAGAGGGATTTCTCTAAATACGGATTGATATTGTGGTAGTTTTGACGAATCGTTTGTCATTTCTGGGTCGATTTTGAATGTAACTCTTCGATAATAAATTGAAGGATTCACCTCGATTCATAAAATATTAATGCCTCAGAGAACTAATTTAGAATAATTCTTTGAAAGAATCTAGGTTATACAATATAATCGTGAGATATTATTGTGGTCTGACTCTCTGGTTGGTCAATTTTGTTGACATCTGTCACAAGTACTTTGTTTCTCAGCTTTATTAATTATTTTTGTAGATTATAGCAAAAGGCTGTTGCCGGATCAGTATCAATCCGGGATTAATTGTAAATGTATGGATGATCAACTATCAATCGAGCGGGGATGTTGTGCGAAATCTGCCGGAACATGCGCAAAACTAGAAGTTTACGATTGGCTGGACGATGTGGTCAATAAGTCAGGTGATGACGATATTATTGAAGTTCGGTTTAAAAATACGCGAAAAGATTATTACAAAAATGTAAATAACCTGAAACTGAAATCGGGAGATATTATCGCTGTAGAGGCAAGTCCCGGGCACGATATTGGCCTTGTTACATTAACCGGAGCTTTGGTGAAACACCAAATGAAAAAGCACAAGGTAACCTTGATTAATGGCGAACTTCGCAAGGTTTACCGAAAAGCAAAATCAGTTGATATTGACAAATGGCGCGAGGCAATGAGTCTGGAGCACCAAACGATGATTGAATCACGTAAAATTGCTGCCGACCTTCGTTTAAATATGAAAATTGGCGATGTGGAGTACCAAGGGGATCGCACCAAAGCCATTTTCTACTACATTGCTGATGAACGTGTTGATTTTAGGCAGCTGATTCGGGTGCTGGCTGATACATTCCGTATTCGTATTGAAATGAAGCAAATAGGTGCTCGTCAGGAAGCCGGAAGAATTGGTGGAATTGGGCCATGCGGGCGTGAACTTTGTTGTGCTACCTGGATCGGCAACTTTGTTTCGGTAACCACTAATGCTGCCCGTTACCAGGAAATTTCACTAAACCCGCAGAAGCTGGCCGGGCAATGTGGAAAACTAAAATGTTGTTTGAACTTTGAAGTTGACGCTTACATTGATGCTCAAAGGGATTTTCCACCGAGTAATATTCCTTTGGAATCAGAAGAGGGACGATTCTATTTTCAAAAGGCTGATGTATTTAACCGCACACTTTATTACACATCAAACAGTAGTTCTGTTTCAGGGCCTGTTGCCGTTAGTGTTGAGCGGGCCAAGGAAATCATCCGATTAAATAAAAGAGGCAAAAAGGTCGAGAAAGTTGCTGACCGTATTATTGA
Organism: Sunxiuqinia sp.; assembly: GCF_055140945.1. Lineage (NCBI taxonomy): Bacteria > Pseudomonadati > Bacteroidota > Bacteroidia > Marinilabiliales > Prolixibacteraceae > Sunxiuqinia > Sunxiuqinia sp. Next base: position 129,815 of record NZ_JBSQYS010000001.1, on the reverse strand, counting down.
AGTCAAAACGCAACAGAACAAAGGTTTTGAGGATGTCATTCCGCAAGAAAGCCTGACTCGTTTCGATGAGCCTAAGGCACGCCATCGAAAAAAGAAAAAGCGGTTTACAAAGAACAAATCATCACGACCTCCAAGAAATAAAAAATGAGGAATCTGATTTACATTTTCGGTTCTTTGCTTCTGTTGGTGGCTTGTGATACCAACAGAGTGTATGAGGATTATAAAACCATCGATCCATCCGGTTGGAATAAGGATTCTGTTGCTCAGTTCGATGTCCATGTGCCTGAAATAGATCAGCCATACAATATTTACATCAATGTTCGAAATAAAGGAAATTATCCGAATAGTAACCTCTGGTTGTTCATGGAAATTCAGGAGCCGGAAGGGAAGTTGTTAACCGATACGGTCGAATATATTTTGGCTGAGAAATCGGGAAAATGGCGCGGAAGTGGAATTGGCGATTTGTTTGACAATCAGTTTGTTTATCGAAAAAATGTTGTTTTTGAGAAAGAGGGCACGTACCAATTTCGCATTCAACAAGGCATGCGAACTGAAATGCTGACGGGTATCCACGATATTGGACTTCGAATTGAGAAATTAAATAATTAGCGTTAAAAGTGGGAAAGAATAAATTGGCCAAATTTACTGAAATGGCCACATTTGATCATGTTATCCAGGCTCCTTACAATAAGCATAATCATAAAGATCATGAATTAAAGGGAAGCTGGGCAAAGGACTTTTTTGAGAATGAAAATCCGATTGTTTTAGAATTAGGATGTGGGAAAGGTGAATATACCGTTTCATTGGCTGAATATTTTCCCGGGATGAACTTCATAGGAGTAGATATAAAAGGAGCCCGAATGTGGAGAGGGGCGAAGTCAGCTCATATAAAGGGACTGAAAAATGTTGCTTTTATCCGAACCAATATTGAAATTATAGATTCTTTTTTTGGAGCTGAAGAGGTGTCCGAAATCTGGTTGACATTTCCCGATCCGCAAATGAAAAAGCACACCAAGAGACTTACTGCTACAACCTTTATGAATCGGTACAGACGTTTCCTGAAGCAGAAAGGTGTCATTCATTTAAAAACCGATAGTAATTTTCAATATCAATATACCTTAGCGATGGTTAAGGAGAATGACTTTCCCATTTTGACAGAAATTGAGGATATTGATCATTCTCCCTCGGCAAATGAAGTTCTGTCCATTCAAACTTTTTATGAGAAACAGTGGCGGGAACGCGGCATTCCGATCAAATACCTGTCGTTTCACCTGAATGCTGATAAACCATTGCGCGAGCCCGATGTTGAGATAGAAAAAGATCCGTACCGTAGTTTTGGTCGTTCGGCAAGAGAATAAGCATCATGGATAATTTCTTTGAAAAGGCCTGGGAAGTAGCCTGTCAGATCCCGGTGGGGAGGGTGACCAGCTATGGCGCTATTGCCCGTTATTTGGGTACGGCTCGTTCTGCTCGAATGGTTGGTTGGGCAATGAACAATTCCCGTGCATCAAAAGTTAATGTTCCCGCACACCGGGTTGTTAATCGCAAGGGATTGCTTACCGGTAAAAATCATTTTCAAGGACAGCAGGTGATGAAAGAATTGCTGGAAAGTGAAGGGATTACTGTTGAAGATGACCAAATTCTCAATTTTGAAGAGGTATTTTGGGATCCGGTCAAAGAGTTAGGAATTCAATAAAAACAAAATAAGATGTCTGATACACCAAGAAAATTTATCGTTCCAAAAAATGTAACCGATGTACTTCGGAAAGTACAATTTCCCGGAGGAAAAGAAAATATTGTTGATCTGGACATGGTTCAGGAGATCAGAATAGCTGGAAAGAAAGTGAGTTTTTCTCTTGTCTTTCAGCGTTCTGATGATCCGAACATGGCAACAGTGATCCAGCAGTGTGAGCAAATCATTGAGCAAGAACTCGGTTCCGATATTGAGATAAAAGGAAATATTACAGCCAAAGCAATCCATCAAATGGAGCGTCCGATTTTACCGGGCGTAAAAAATATTATTGCGGTGTCGTCTGGTAAGGGAGGCGTTGGGAAGTCAACTGTGGCTGTTAATTTGGCTGTTTCGTTGGCCAAAACCGGCGCTTCAGTCGGATTGATTGACGCTGATATTTTTGGCCCTTCTGTGCCTAAAATGTTTGGGGCAGAGAAAATTCAGCCGAGCGGAGTCAAAAAAGATGGAAGAGAGATGATTGAGCCTGTCTTTCAGCATGGGGTGAAAATCCTTTCGATCGGCTTTTTCGTGGCTGGCGACGATGCCTTGGTTTGGCGCGGCCCGATGGCGAGCAATGCGTTGAAGCAGATGATTACCGAAGGAAATTGGGGAGAGTTAGACTATTTGCTGATTGATCTTCCTCCGGGCACAAGTGATATTCACCTGACCTTGGTGCAAACCGTTCCGGTTACAGGAGCTGTCATAGTATCTACACCGCAAGATGTGGCTTTGGCTGATGTCATTAAAGGGGTAGGCATGTTCCGGGGAAAAAATGTTGATGTGCCGGTTTTAGGGCTGGTTGAAAATATGGCTTGGTTTACTCCTGAAGAACTGCCTGATAACAAGTATTATATTTTTGGAAAGGATGGTGCTAAAAACCTGGCCGAAAAGATGGAGATTCCATTGTTGGGTCAAATTCCGCTAGTGCAGGGAATTCGCGAAGGGGGCGACTCCGGCGTTCCTGCTGCAGTTGACGAACAGTCTCCTATGGGGAAGGCATTCCTCGATGTGGCTGCCAATACGATTAAGCAGGTAGCATTGAGAAATAAAGATATAGATCCTACTAAAAAAGTGAAGGTAAGTAGGAAATAAACGATCGTTGAGATGACTTTTAAATCCCTGAATCATTGTGATCCGGGGATTTTTATTTTGAAGTAGATGCTGATGGACCATTGTTTCAAAAGATGTCGTCCATCGGTTAAATCATTTTGCATTCAAGTCCCAATAAATTAGCTTGTTTTTTGTATTATTGTAAACTTTTTGAAAGTTGAAATAAACTAAAGATAAAGGCGTTTCGTGGGCACGGGCTAAGTAGGCGATATCAATTATTCCAGATGCTACTTTTCCATGTTAAAGCAAACAATATTATTCGAATAAATAAGTTTATCCTACAGTGTTAAAATATACTCGTTTGAGCAGAAATTTACTACATACCTTTTTCATCGTATTTGTACTGGCAATTCTTAGTGGTTGTTCCACCGAAAAAAATACGCGTATATCGCGAGCCTATCACAACCTGACATCGCATTACAATGTGTATTTCAATGGCAAGGAGAGTCTTAAGTCCGGCGTTGAGCGCATCAACCAATCAGTGGAAGATGACTTTACCAAACTGCTTCCAATTTATAAGTCGAGCCAACCGGGAACCGGACAAATGGCCCAATCTGATATGGAGTATGCCATCATGAAAGCATCGAAGCTGATAAAGGTGCACTCGATTACCAAAAAGCCCAAACGAAGGAAAAACAGAAGCCGCGCTTACATACGACTGGCAAGTAAGGAAGAATATAACAATTGGGTGGACGACAGCTATATATTGATGGGGAAGGCCTATTTCTATATGAAAAACTATATGGCTGCCATCGAGAACCTGTCGCATGTGGTTCGTAAATTCAGTGAGGAGGACACCAAGTATGAGGCATACGTTTGGCTGGTTCGTTGTTATACTGAATTAGAGCGCTACAATGAGGCACTGGAACTGATCCAAAATGTAGATGCCAGTGAAGATTTCCCCAAAAAGTACGACGAAGAGTTTGCGCTGGCTGTAGCCGACTTTTACTTCAGGCAAAATGAATTTAATGAGGCTATCCCAAATCTGAAAGTAGCGATAGATAAAACTTCTGGTAAGAAAAATAAAGTTCGGTTAAAGTATATTTTGGCTCAGCTGTATGAAGAAACCGGGCAAAATGCCTTGGCTACTGAAACCTATCGCGAAGTTGCCAGAATGAATCCTCCCTATGAGATGGCTTTCAACGCCCGGATCAATGCTGCCGGGTCTTTTTCAGGTGAAGGCGATGTCGCGAAGTTGAAAAAGGAGTTGAATAAAATGCTGCGTGACTCAAAGAATTATGAATATCGCGATCAGATTTATTTTGCTTTGGGAAATATTTTCATGACCGAAGGAAACAAACAGGTCGCTACTGATAATTATATCCAATCGGCAGCTGCAAGTAGCGTGAATACGTTCCAGCGCGCCTTGTCGTGCCTCACCTTAGCTGATATTTATTTCAATGATCAGGAATATAAAAATGCTCAAAGCTATTACGATAGCGCCATGGTTGTTATCGATGAAACATATCCTAAATATGAAGCAATTGTTGAACGGTATAACAGTTTAACCCGACTGACAAACAACTTGTATACTGTTGAGCGGGAGGATAGTTTGCAACACATCGCCTCTTTAAGCGAAAAGGAGCGAAACGATCTAGTTACTGAATGGATTAACCAAGCACGCGAAGAGGAGCAACGCCAGCGTCAGTTGGCCAATGCAGAGATGATGGACCGGAATTTTTTCCGAATGAACCAATCGCGTATGGGATTAAGCCAGCAGAGACAGGGGAGTGGTTGGTATTTTTACAACCCAACAACGGTGGCTTACGGTAAGGTTGAATTCCAGCAGATATGGGGTGACCGTAAATTGGAGGACAACTGGCGTCGAAGCAACAAAGGTTCAGCAGGCGACTTTGAAATGGACGAGTTGGTTGATAATGAATCGGGTGTTGATAGCAGCGAGATGCGGGTGGCCGACCCTATGGAACGTGAATTCTACCTGCAAGATGTTCCAACAACAGAAGAGGAAATGGCTGAATCTCATCAGCGAATTAAAGAAGCCTTGTATAATGCCGGACGAATTTTTAAGCAAGACTTTGAAAATTACGAGCGCTCAATTAACGAGTATGAAGAATTGCTGACAAGATATGATAATACGGTATATGAACTTACAGCCTATTTTGAGTTGTGGGATTTATATAAACAGCTTGGAGATGACCAAAAATCGGAGTATTACAAAAGCAAGATTGTTGCCGAATACCCCGATAGTAAATATGCCAAATACCTGGTTAATCCGTTCTTTTTTGTTGAGCTTGAAGCCCGGCAAGACAGCATGAATAACTTGTATCAAAAGGCATTTTACAACTATCGGCAAGGTAATTATCAAGATGCCGGAGAATTGGCCGGACAAATCAAAAACATGGAGCCTGACACCTTGCTAATGCCTAAGGTTGCTTTTATTGAAACCATTGCTGATGGTATTAAAACCGACTGGACACAGTTTGGGAAGATGTTGAATGAACATGTTCAGACTTATCCTGAAAGCGGCACCGTGCCATTGGCAAACGAAATACTTAAATTGATTGAAGATAGTACCCTGGCTGATTATCAGAAGCTGGTGGAAATTGGGTACTTGAATGATCAAATTCAGAATCAGGAGTTGCTTCCTGAAAATCAGGCCGATCAGGATGAGTTTGGTGGTAAGTTTTCGTATGATGAAGAATTGCTGCATTATTTCGTAATTGCAATTCCCCGGAGTGCTGAGGTTGACTTAAACCGCTTGAAGTTCGATATTGCCAACTATAACATCGACCATTATACAAAGATGGATTTCGACATTGAAACCGAAAATTTGAATGACGAAACGATATTGGTTGTGGTGAGGCCGCTGCCTGACAAAGAGCAAAGTTTGATTTATTTCCGTTCAATCATTCGCAAGCGTGAAGTTTTTGAAACCCTTCAGGATATTAAGTATGTCAACTTTGTGGCTTCGTCATACAACTATCGCGAAATTTTATCAGACAAAAGTTACCTGGAATACCTGAAATACTTCGTTAAGAATTATAGTCGATTTATTAGCAACGACTTCCCTGCAGATGAATTAGCAGACCCGGAAGAATTGATGGCAAAAGCTCGTGCGGAGGAAGATAAGCTGGTTGAAAAAGGTTCTTTTGTCGTGGTGAAAGCTGATGAAACGGAAGGTTTGTACACTAAAGAGACCGATGTGCCTCAGTATTTTGTCATCGCGGTTAACGATCCGAAGTTTGATTTGCGGGCACTTATTCCTGGATTTAACCAATACAACCGCTCGCAATTTGGTGGTAAAAATCTGACGATCGAGCAGCGAAAGTTTGGAGATTATCAGCTGATGATCGTTAAATCGTCAACTAATATTCGCGAAGCAATGGGGTATTTTAGCAAGGTGGTTGCCAATCGTAATTTATACGAAAGTCTGAAAACCCGCAGTTACCGCAACTTTGTTATTTCGGAGACGAACCTGGAGAAAATGATCTCTGAAAGCTCTATTGATGATTATATTGAGTTTTTCCGCGATTATTACATTAGCGGTAATTTTGCTGAAAATGAATCACACCCAACAGGAGCTTCAACAACACCAGTAAATAACACAACATCAGCGGTTGCTCCGGTTCAGCCGGCTAAACCAACGTACGAAGGGCCTTTCAATACCAATGTAGCCGGCAAGCAAAATTTCGTGTTGATCATTCCTAAAAATGGAGTTGATGACACAGCAGTTAAGTCAGCCATAGAAGCACACAATGCAAGTAACTTCCCAACTATGAACCTGGCGGTTGAACGAGACGAGTTCAATGTTGACAACTACATTCTAACTGTTACTGGTATTCAAGATCAGGAATCGGGTTTGAATTATCTCCGAAGCATTGTTCGCAATCAGCAGGTTTATCAACCACTATCGGAAGTCAGCTACCGCAATTTTGTAATTACCCCGGATAATTTATCCATATTGCTTGACAATAAGGATACAAGTAAATACCTTGATTTCTACAAAACTTACTACTTGAATCGCTAGTAGCGTTAAATTGTGTTAAGGATATACATTTTGGGGAACATTCTTTGTTAGTATAGGTGTTATCTCTTTAAAAAGACAAAAAATATGAAGACAATACATATACTTTGGGTTGACGATGAAATTGATTTATTAAGAGCCCATATTATTTTCCTGCAAGAAAAAGGTTATGATGTAATGACAGCGAATAACGGAGCTGACAGTATCGACCTTGTCCGTGAAAATCATTTTGACATCATCTTTTTGGATGAAAATATGCCGGGGCGAACCGGGCTGGAAACACTGGATGAAATAAAAGCCATTGATCCGAATGTTCCGGTGGTAATGATTACTAAAAGTGAGGAAGAAGATATTATGGATCAGGCCATCGGTTCAAAAATGGCTGACTACCTGATTAAGCCGGTTAATCCCAAACAAGTTCTTCTTACAATAAAAAAGAATGTTGACCAGAATGAACTGGTTACTCGAAAAACTACTTCAGCTTACCAGAGCGAATTTGCCAAAATCGGTATGCGAATCAACGAGCGGTTGGATTGGAAAGAATGGACTGACGTGTATCGGAAACTTGTGTTTTGGGAATTGGAGTTGAGTGCTTCGCAAGATTCCACAATGGATGAAGTGCTGAAAATGCAAAAGGCTGAAGCTAACAAAGCGTTTAGCCGGTACATTAAAGCAAATTACCTCAGTTGGTTCGATAAAAATGCAGAAGATCGGCCAATCTTGTCTCCTGATATTTTCAGGAAGAAAGTTTTTCCACAGCTTGATAAAGGACACAAAGTGCTGGTTTTGGTTATTGACAACCTGCGATATGATCAGTTTCGTGTGCTAAGCTCAGCAGTTAGTCAGTATTATCAAACCGAAGAAGAAGATCTATACTATAGTATATTACCCACAGCAACCATGTATGCCCGAAATTCAATTTTTGCGGGTTTAATGCCTGCTGAAATTGCCAAGTTATTCCCCGAATATTGGGAGGACGACGACAACGAAGGCAACAAGAATGTGCACGAACGTGAGCTGATGCAAACGCAGATGAAGCGCAGAGGGCGCATGGATAAATTGTACTTTGAAAAGATTACCAATCCCAGAGCGGGGAAAAGACTCAACGATAATCTGGGAAATATCTTGCAAAATGATTTGTCGGTTATGGTGTTTAATTTTGTGGATATGCTTTCGCACGCTCGTACCGAAATGGAGATGATGAAAGAACTGGCCAGCGACGAGAAAGCATACCGCTCGTTAACAATGAGTTGGTTTATTCACTCGACCTTGTTTGAGCTGTTGAAAACATTATCAGAGCACAAAATAAAAGTGATTTTGACAACCGACCATGGAACAATAAGAGTGGATAATGCCTTGAAAGTGATTGGTGACCGGGAGACGAATACCAATCTTCGATATAAAATTGGACGAAATTTAAACTATAAAGCAAAACAGGTATTTGAAATTACAAATCCTGAGAAAGCCCACTTGCCTGGACGAAATGTCAGCTCAAGTTATATTTTTGCGATGGATAACGATTTTTTTGCCTATCCCAATAATTACAATCACTATGTTCAGTATTACCGCGATACGTATCAGCATGGTGGAATATCGCTTGAAGAAATGATTATTCCGGTGATTACATTGTCTCCAAAATCTTAATTTTTACTGTCAATTTTGTCGTCTCGCTGTTGGCGGTATGTTTTGTTGGCAAATACAAATTCCTGGAGCTTCTGGTTTTCGGCCTCTAATATTTTATCTTTATCACCTTCCCAGCAGGTTACTCCTTCACTGATAAATAAAATTTTATCGCCGATTTCCATTACCGAATTCATGTCGTGGGTATTAATAACTGTGGTCATTTCGAAGTCTACGGTGAGTTCATGAATCAGCTCATCGATAACCAATGAAGTTTCGGGATCCAACCCTGAGTTTGGTTCGTCGCAAAACAAATACTTCGGATTCATGACAATGGCGCGGGCGATCGCTACTCGCTTCTTCATACCGCCTGATATCTCGGCCGGATAAAGCTTGTGGGCTTTGTCGATATTAACCCGGTCGAGGCAAAAATCAACCCGTTCTTGTTTCTCTTTCGCTGTTTTGTTTGTGAACATGTCAAGTGGAAATCTCACGTTTTCTTCAACATTAAATGAATCGAACAAAGCACCACCCTGAAAAACCATGCCCATTTCCTGGCGTAGTTTTTTTCGCAGCTTTTCATTCATTTGAGTGAAATTACGGTCGTCATAAAAAATAGTTCCTTCATCCACATCATGAAGACCAACAATTGATTTCAACAGAACAGTTTTTCCGCTACCACTTCGCCCAATGATCAGGTTCGTTTTTCCGGGCTCGAAAACAGTAGAGATGTTGCTCAAAACTTGTTTGTTCTCAAATGACTTAAATATATTTTGAATGGTAATCATTAGAATAAAAGTTGTGTTAGAATCAGGTCGAAGACCAAAATTAATATGTTTGTATTTACGACAGCTCTTGTGCTTGCAGCCCCAACTTCAAATGCTCCTCCTTCAACAAAATACCCAAAGTAGGCTGGGACGGTGGCCACTAGAAAACCAAAAAATAAGGTTTTAATCATTGAAAATGTAACATAGTATGACGTAAACATATATTGAATACCATTGATGTAATCGGGAGCAGTAACTGCACCAACTGCTGGTCCTACAATGAGACCTCCAATCAGTCCGAAAAATACGCTCAACACAAACAAAAAGGGGAAAATAAATACGACAGCCAATGTTTTTGGCATGATCAAAAAGCTTGCAGAATTAATTCCCATGATTTCCAGTGAATCAATTTGTTCGGTAACGCGCATACTCCCAATTTCGGAAGTGATGTTTGATCCTATTTTTCCTGCCATGATCAGCGCCAGAATGGTTGACGAAAATTCCAGAATTAGTGTATCTCTGTTTCCCAGTCCGATTAAGTAACTTGGGAATAGCGGACTTGACATGTTGTAGGCAACTTGTAGGGTAATAATCCCACCCATGAAGATGGAGATTATAGCAACAATACCAACCGAATCAAGCCCTAGTTGTTCTAGTTCTATAAAGAGCCTCCGTAAATAAATACGATGCTTTTCGGGGCGGGAAAAAGCTCTCCCCAACAGAGTAAAATAGCGTCCTACGTGAAAGAAAAACTTCATAACAATACTTTAGCCTAAAGTTACAAATAATAGCATATGAAAAAACCTATTTATGCGTTAGATCTATGAATAACGATCAACCTACTTAGAAGGAAACCACGAAATAACTTTATGGTTTACCTTCAAATTAGGTATATTTGAAGTATGTCACAAAAAAATTTGACGAATGAATAACAATTATTGTATTATTATGGCCGGGGGAATAGGAAGCCGCTTTTGGCCCATGAGTAAAAGCTCTATGCCTAAGCAATTTCTAGATATTTTAGGAACCGGTCGAACATTTATCCAAATGACATTTGATCGGTTTAAACGTGTCTGTCCGGTTGAAAATTTTTATGTTGTAACAAGTGTTGATTATAAAGAGTTAGTACTGGATCAGCTACCTGAGTTAAAAGAAGATCAGGTTTTATTAGAGCCTCTGAGAAGAAATACCGCGCCCTGTGTGGCTTATGCGAGTTATAAAATAAAAAGTATAAATCCCGATGCCAATGTCATTGTAGCTCCTTCGGATCATTTGATCTTGAAAGAGAACGAATTTGTAGCAGAAATTCAAAAAGGGATTGATTATGCTTCGAACAATGATGTATTGGTGACTTTAGGGATTACTCCCAGTCGGCCTGAAACGGGGTATGGATACATTCAGATAGATGGAAAAACGGAGTACCAGAACTACGAGAACCTGTATCAAGTGAAGACATTTACGGAAAAGCCCAATCGGGAGATGGCCGAGGTGTTTGTTTCAAGTGGGGAGTTCTTCTGGAATTCGGGGATATTTATTTGGTCGCTGAAAAGTATTTTGAAAGCCTTTGACAAACACCTTGAGGATGTGTCAGGCCTATTTCAGAAAGGCATAAAATTGTATGGCACCGAAGATGAGGTCCACTTTATCAACAAAACATACTCTGAATGCCAGAATATTTCGTTGGATTATGGCATCATGGAAAAGGCCGAAAACGTATATGTTTTATGTGCTGACTTTGGATGGAGTGATATGGGAACCTGGGGCTCGTTGTATGAAAATGGTAAAAAAGATGATGCCAATAATTCAATTAATGGAGGAGATGTTTTTACCTATCAAACTGAAAATTGCGTGGTCAATGTTCCGAAAGAAAAGGTTGTCGTTTTACAAGGGCTGGATGGATATATTGTTGTTGAGGCGGATAATACCTTGCTTGTTTGCAGAAAGAAGGACGAGCAACAAATACGTCAGTTTGTAAGCGATGTGAAGATGGTGAAAGGTGATGAGTTTGTATAGATAAAATATTGACGAAAAGTTTAAGCTTCTTCAGTGATGAGGAAGCTTTTTTTATTCTCTGAACTCGTCTTTAAATGAAGTCCGGGCACATCGAAATCCAATATACGATTTTGTGGTATCCTCATATTCAAAGCTTCGAGTTGAATTCCGAATATAATAAGCAACATCTTTCCAGGAACCTCCTCTTATAACTTTTCGTTTCATAACCGGTGCATCGTCTGGCGAAGAATTATACTCGTACGACGGATTGAAATCATTGATGTTTTCGTATGCTGCTTCGTTGAATGCAGAACTGGTCCACTCTGCAACGTTCCCGGCCATATCATATAGTTTGTAATCGTTGGGATCAAAACTAGCTACTTTCATTGTTGTCGTGCTCGACTCGCTATCTGCCACATAATTCCCTCGGCGCGGCTTGAAATTCGCTTTAAAACAACCCGGCAAATTGCGCGTGTAATAACTTCCCCAGCTGTACAAGGTTCGTTCATGTCCACCGCGAGCGGCATATTCCCACTCGGCTTCAGTTGGAAGTCGATAGGCGTGAACCGAAGGAGCTTCCATTAACGTTTGATACTTGTTCATCATTTGAGTTCGCCAGTCGCAAAAGGCTTTTGCCTGATGCCAGTTAACTCCAACCACGGGGTAGTCATCAAAACCAACATGAGCAAAATATTGCTTTGTTAAGGGCTCATTATACGAATATGTGTAGTCACGTATCCAACACAAGGTATCTGGATATATTGGCACACTTTCTTTAAAAATAAATGAAGATCTGTTTGAAATTGGAACTTCCTCTCCGTCCTGGTTAATAATTGATCCTTCGTAAGTTTGAGTTTCGTAGTTGTATCGGTTTTGACTCTTGGCCGCCTGCTTATAATCAACCCAATAATAATCGTAAGTATATTTTCTGGTATCCAGCGATTTTGAGAAAAACATCCGTTCTTCCTCCGGAATGTACAACTCTTCCATAGCTAATTGAAAATCCGGGTTGTTCCACTCAATCGGGTCTTGCCAATTTAAATGAGGAGTTTCATAAAAGTTCCCAAAGTCATCTTCTGTGATCATGAATTCGGGATAAGTTTCAGACAGAAGAGTGCGGGCAATCGAATCTCTCACCCAGTAAACGAATTGCCGATATTCGTTATTGGTAATTTCGGTGTCGTCCATCCAAAAGGCCTCGACTGAAACTCGCTTTAAAGTTGTATTGAAACTCTGTAGCTCGTCATCTTCAGCCCCCATCACATAGCTTCCTCGTTCAATAAATGTCATTCCAAATGGTGCAGGCTCATAAAATGGTCTCGACTCTTCCGGATACAGGTAGTTGAGTGTATCATCCTTTTTGCACGAAGCGACGAGAATGAGCACAAAAAATACAGATATGACAAAAGATCTATTCATTTACAAAATTGGGCAGTATGGTACGCTTTAAGTTAACGTGTTACAAATATCAATATTGTACAATTCTTAAATTGAAAAAAGCCTTATGAGATATTCTCATAAGGCGTTTGAGCTTTGTATGCGTATAATATTTTAATATGCCCACAAATCCTGTTCAAAATCAAAAATCTCACGTTCAATTTTTCTGGATTCAAGCATGGCTTCACGACCGCTTAAGTATTGACTAACTGCACGGTTGTTGTATACGTTGGATTCTTTTACAATGTAGCTGTTAAATTTACGCTTGATAAACAGGTCGTCGAAAGACATGTTTTGAGCTGTATTGTTTGGGTTGATAACCGAGTGTGTGGCCATCAGTTCTCGTGCTTCCGGGTAATAGATCCAGAATACTTGACGACGTTGAACATTTTCTCTGTTAATGTCCTGATCTCGGTAGTATTCCTGAATTGGGCAAATACCAATGATGCGGGTATTTAGTGTTGAAGTCTGCTTATCGAAGAACCATTCTTCTTTAACCATGAACTGCTTAACTTCTTCAGCACGAATTTCTCCTACTACAATTCGATCTTCTAACTCTCCGGTATCCAAATTACGAACTTGTCGTGTCCGGGTTGTTGCGCCGAATGCTTCTTTTACTTGCTCAAATGTCATTGGTACTTTAAACTCATCGTCGGTACGGGCATCATAAGCAGTCAGTTGTCCGTTTTCTATTCCTTCAATGAATAAATTAATCAAGTTTGTACGACCATCCATATTGGTAGTTGGAAAATACAAAACCTGGTTCATTTTTTCTCTTAAATCAATGATTCGCCATATTTTTTTGGACCACATCACATCTGCCTCACGGATAGGAGCAAAAGCCATGGGTTTTTTATTTTCAATATTGTTACGCTTGAAAGCTCCATCAATAATCTGAGCCTGTGTATCTTTCGCCGAGAAACTAACTGCACAGCAAACAATTCCTATAGCTACAAAAAACTTTTTCATCTCGTTCAATTTTAACGTTCAAAACTATTCGAAGGAATTCGCTTATAGTGATTTAGCTGTATGCAAATTCCGTTTCATGCCTTATCTTATTTTAAAGCTTATTGGAGACAATTCCCGATCGGTTCCATCGTCACCATGTGCAAATATATTATCAATGTAAATAATACTTCCGGGAGCAAGTGTGTTAAACTGAGTGCGCTGCTCATCAGTAAAACGATTTGAGGTTGACGACCAGGTATTGTTGTATCCACCAGCTCCGGTAAATGTAATATCAAATTGGGTGATTTTAAATTTCAAGTCAAAGTCAAAATCTTTTAAAGCGGCAAAAATTCCATCTTCAGCCAGAAGATCTTCTTTACGCAAAACACCACTATTTTGCCCTGCAACTGTTGCTACAGGATCGGGTACTTGTTTTACCCGGAAGTCCATACTTCCTATAAATCGTAGTTTGCCTTCAAAGTCAGCACTCACAGAAACTTTTGTGCGGTTTCCATTAATATCTTCCACCTTTGGATAAACCAGGTAGTTTTTGCCATCCCGGTCGATTTTACCATTTGACATGGTAACTTGCAGGTTTTCAGAAGGTACTCCTGGGACAGAAACGCTTACCGGGTTAGGAACACCCATATAAAAGACGTTCATTTTTATGGGCGATATGGTAACCGAAGGTTTGCTAACCTGGTATTCTTCTTCGAATTCGTAGTTCTTGTACTCGCCTTCGGGAGTTTTATATTTTATAATCCCCCCCCATTTATAGGTTCCTGGCGAAGTAGCCGGAACCTGATAGATTCCTTTTCCACCTTCGATCTTCAATTCTTTGTTGTTGACTAAAATAATAGGCTGTTGAGTGGTATCTTCAGCAGCTAAAAATACTTCAGCGCGGTAAACATCACCTTCAAGAATATAGGATGATTTTTCAATCACAGTAGGCCTTAGCCTATTGAATTTAAACGAACTGGCGTCAATCTGACTATACAAATAGGTTAAGATGTTTGACTCCGCGTTTTGAATGTCGATTTGTATTTTCGAAAGCAATGCAATAACGGCAATTAACGGCTTACTCTCAAAGTGTTCAATTTCCCAAGTGATTTTCTCAGATTCTTTTAGTGTAACTTTTGGGTCAGAAGTGTCCAGCGCTTGCTTAATTGTAGAGCGCATGGGTGAATTTTCTTCCAGGAGCGATAAAAATTCTTCTTTTAGTTCATTAATTCCAGCTTTTAGCTCTTCGGCCTTGTTTAGTCTGATCATGATTTCTGAAGGCACATTCAGTTCATCATCTTTTTTTAACACTAAGGTATCACCTTCGTTATTGATCACAAAGGATTGTCCTTTGTTGTCGTTGTATGTTTCGTTCTCCTCAGAAAGATTTGTTCCTCCTGACTTGATGACAAGTTCTTCTTTTAGTGACGTAATTTTGTTGGTTAGACTATCCGTCATAGACCTCACCAAGTCAGCCTTTTTTTTCCATTCATCTACTTTTGTTGGATTCTCCTCATAGGCTTGAGCAAAAGAGGCATAAATTTGCTCATTTTTTGAATCGACACTCTTGAATGTTTGCATTAAGCTTGAATCAACCACGCGGAAGGCGTCAAGAACCTCTGATGCTACGTTAAGCGCCATCATGGCCAACAGCACCAGGTACATCATGTTGATCATCTTCTGCCGGGGAGTTTCCGGGCAATTCTTGGTTCCCATATACGAAAGGCTTATCGGTTTTTATTATTTCTTGTAATTCATGGCTCCCAGCATATTGCCATAAATAGAATTCAATGCTTCAAGGTGTTTGTTTAGTTCTTCAGCATTTGATTTGTACTTCTTAATTTCTTCAGTCGACAAGGCGATCATCTCGTTCATCTGTGTCATTTCGGTGAAGAATTTTTGAGAAGATTGCAGCTGTGCGTTGGTTTCTTTCAGCTGACTTTCGTATGAAGAGTTCAGTGTCTCAAGGTTTTTATTTAACCGATTGAGGTTTTCGCCATAGCTCGCAGAACTTTTACTGATTGAGTCAATTCCAGAATCGATTGAGCCTGCTGCTTTTTCGTATGATGAAGCCAGTTTGTTGCTTGTCTGTGTTAGCTGATTGGCAAACTCCTCTCCTGAAACTGAAAGCTTCGTTAGTAATTGGTCACCATTTTCAGATAAATTTTTCGCTGTTTTAGTGTAGGACCTTACCAAGTCCGAAACAGAGTCGCTAATTTTATCATTGGCTTGGTTGTTAATCTCCGACAGCGTGCTCATTGACTCAGATGCCGAAGTCAAATTCCGGACATATAAATCTGTGGCTAATGTTGCCGAACTGATTTCACTAATACTTGAGGCCGTATTACTCAAATCAGTCAATCCTTTCGAAACTTTCGTCAATAATTCTGGTGAAATATCTGCTTTATCCCAAAGATCACCAAACCCACCCTTTGAGTCAGTTTCAATGGCATCGTCGGCATCATAATCCTCTTTTAGCTCAGGATATACTTTCGACCATTCGGGCATCTCCAAAGGTGGTTCAAATGCCGAAATGAAGAAGATGAATGCCTCAGTACACAACCCCACAATTAATAATAGACCCGAATAAGACCAGTGTTGAAGCTTAAATAAGGCACCTAACAATACGATTGAGGCCCCCAAATTATAAACGTAGCCAGTAAAGACTTTCCATCGTTTATTCTGAATTATTTCACCAATGTTCATGTTTTGTAGATTAGGGTTTGACTAAAATTCATTACCAAATGACGATCTCACACAACGGAAACCGACATAAGATTTAGCGGTATCTTGGTATTCAAAACTTCTTGTTGAAACTTGTAAATAAGCGGAAATATCTTTCCACGAACCTCCGCGAATCACTTTCCTTTTCATTACAGGAGGATCGTTGGGAAGTGCGTTGTATTCAAAATTTGGATTGAAATCATTAATATACATGTAGGCTGATTCGTCATAAGCAGAGATTGTCCATTCAGCAACGTTCCCTGCCATATCATAAAGCCCAAACATATTGGGGTCGTAGTTTCCAACCCGCAGTGTTGCCAGCCCTTCATCCTCGACATAATTTCCACGGAACGGCTTAAAGTTTGCCAAAAACTTTCCATCATCATCACGGGTGTAATAACCACCCCACGGATACATTGAAATGTCCTTGTCACCTCTTGCTGCATATTCCCATTCGACTTCTGTCGGCAAGCGGTAGTCTTGGATCACCGGTTCGCCCACTCCATCAAGATATTCATTGTGCAATTTGGTTCTCCAATGACAGAATGCTTTTGCTTGTTTCCAGGTAACACCAACCACGGGGTAGTCGTCGAAACCCGGATGCCAGAAATATTTGCTTGTCCACGGTTCGTTATAAGCGTAGGTGTAATCACGAATCCAAACTAAAGTATCAGGATGCACAAATGTTGTTTCGCTGAAAATAAAAGAGGAACGATTTTCAATTGGACGTTCTTCTCCATTTTGATCGAATACGGTACCTTCGTAGCTTTCTGTTTCGTAGTTATATTTATTGGCTGATTTTGCCGCTTGCTTGTAATCAATCCAATGGTAAGTATAGAAAAGTTTTCGGGCGTCAATTTCTTTTTTCCCAAAGAATCGCTCGTTTGTAGGAATATACATCTCCTCCAACGCATCAACATAATCCGGATTGTTCCATTCCAACCGCTCATCCCAGTTAATACGAGGGGGATCTATAATGTTTCCATCCTGATCTTCACTGATCATAAATTCAGGATATTGCTCCCCAATTAGTGTCCGTGCAATTGAATCCCGAACCCAGTTCACAAACTGACGGTACTCATTGTTTGTTATTTCAGTGTCATCCATCCAGAATGCATCGATGGAGACTGTTTTTGTTGGGGTTGAAGACCAGGTTGGATCCTGATCATTCGGTCCGATATTTATGCTTCCGCGGTGAATAAAAGTCATTCCATAGGGAGCTGGTTCAAACCATTTTCCACGACCTTGAACGCCGGTTAGCTCTCCATTTCCAGACTTACCGCAGCCAGTTAATGCCCAGATGGCCGCAATAATTAAACCTGAAGAAAGTATTTTTTTCATAGCTACACTTTTGCTTTCGTTAAATCAGCTTATAAAAATCTGATACTCTTATATTTCTTTAATCTTCCCTTGCCAATATCAACAGAGTAACGCAGGAAAATCTCCTGCGATCCATATCCATATCGGCCTAGTGCAGATGTTGTTATGTCGTAAGCTAAACCTAAGTTTAAGCCATTTTTTAATTCTACTCCTATTAAAAGTGCGATCGCATCTTGCAGACGATAAGTTAATCCGCCTGAGAAGCGATTATTGTAGACCACACTCAAATTAAAATCAACCTGGGTGCTTGCTAAATCTGATTTTGCAAAAACCGAAGGTCGCAACTCAAATAACGGGTCGGGCAAACTAATATTGTACCCAGCTGATAAATAGTAGTGCCGTAGCAGAGGGAAATATTCTCCTCCATCTCCGTATTTGATTTCTCCCTGATTGACATGTGTTACTGAGAGACCCGCAAAATAGTCATTTGATTTTAAATAAAGACCAAGTCCAACATCAAAAGTTATTTGGCTGACTTCACTCTGAGGAATCAACCGGTCTCCGGAGGCGCTTCCAAGGATCCCATCTTCTCCAACAGTAATCCACTCGCCATTTATTGATTTGTTGAACATACCCAAAGACGTACCGATACCAAGATTTCCGATACTAGTTGTTGTTTGGTAAGAATAGTTCAGATTTACGAGAACATTCTTTGAAAAACCGAGTTCATCGCTAATGATGTTTAATCCTACCCCACTTGTGCTCCCAAATATATTAGCAGTTGTTTCCACGCTAAATAACAGTGTTTTAGGAGTGCCGTCGAAGCCACTCCATTGATATCTGTTTAATATTAATCCAGTTATTGCATCATTACTGCCAGCAAAGCCCGGGTTCACCGACAGCTGTGCTTCTTTATTGAAGCTAAACTGAGGGTCTTGCTGAGCATTTGCGGCTAAGTTAATGATTATTAACAAAAATAAAAAGTAAAATATTTTTTTCATAAACTGGCTGTTACTGCCGATTTCTAGCGCCAAAGTAAGTGAAAATAATGAATCTTTCCTGATGTTTTTTTTATCATGTGCCTAAGTTTTTGAACGCATAGGGCCTGCATTTATTTTGCGATGCGATTTAATTTTCGAATATTTCGCCACCAGCGATCCGGTATATCGTTTTGAGCAGCCATTCTATAATCTTCCTCGGAACAAGAGAATGTGCGTTCGATTGTTCCGTCTTCATCGGATATCTTCATCCACCAACGGCCGGTCTTTTGGCTCTGGTAAAAAATCAATGGCAAGTCGATATCATCAATTTCTATTATAAATTCATTGAAATCAATCTTTGTTCCGTTTGGAGATTCAACTTTTTTAAAGTAGAAGCCTTCCAGAAAATGCCAAACAATTTGAGCCATGAGCTTGCAGCTTAGGTCGCCTTGATCAAGACGAGGAATGAGGTTGAAGAATCCTGCTACCTTTAGTTTATCCGCCATTCCTGCGTAGTGACCTACCTGACATGCCTCTTCAGCGTATAGACCATTTGGAGAGCCAAAATATTGACCGGGAGCTTCAAGTTGCCTAATCGCATTAAGATCAAAACTAAGTATGTCTGCATCTCTCAGGTAAGGCTCAATGGAAGACATATCATATCGAATTTCCCCCAGTCGCTTATTTTCTGTTTCCATTTCATAACTGTGGTCGAGTTCAAGTGAGTCGACAAAATAGTTCTGATACCCAAGTGTGGATTGAGCATACAGGTTCGGTTGCTTTTCAAAAATGAAATTCAAATAGGTCTCCGAATTGATTGTTTTTATCCCCTTTTTAAAATCTAATTTTGGGTCTATGTTTACTAAATTAAATGGATTTTCTTCAAATGCTTTTGTAATGCCGAACGTAAGATCCTGACTACCGCCCAATACCACGACTGTTTTGCCCGCTCCAATCAGGCTGGCACAAACGTCTTTTAAAGCAAAATAAGTATCGTTGATTGTTTTGCCAGTTTTAATATTGCCTAAATCTAAAATTTTGAAACGGGGAGAAATTCGGTTCAATGGATATAAATACTCACGAATTTTATTTGGAGCCTTCGAGCTTCCTTTCACAATGGCATTGCGGTCATCTTCAACCCCAATTATTATGATCTCCGCTTTTTCCAGCGGTAGCTTGGAATGATTTTTTTCCAAAATTGTGCCTAAGCTAAACTTGGGTTGCGCCCAGTCCGGCAGCTTAAATTTTGAAAAGTCGACAGGTTTCAGATAAAGCTTAATATCCATTCGTTCGATTTTTTTTCTGAGGATGAAAATAAATAAAAAAGGCAAACATTTTAACGTTTGCCTTTGGATATTATTTTTTCTTTTTGCGTTTGGGCTTCGGACCTTCCTCAATAATTTTCATGCAATCTTCAAGGCTTAGCTTTTCAGCTTCGGTGCCTTTTGCAATTTTATAGTTCTTTTTCTTGTACTTAATGTATGGTCCCCAGCGCCCTTCGAGTATTTGCAACTCCGGTTCCTCGTCAAACGTTTTAATAAGCGCTTTACGATCTTTTTCACGTTTAGCTTCAATCAACTCAATGGCACGTGGAAGCTCAATTGTATATGGGTCATCCACTCCTTTCTCGAGTGATACAAATTTACTGTCGTGACGCACATAGGGGCCAAACCGACCAATCGCAACCGTCACTTTTTTATCTTCATACTCTCCCAGGTCGCGAGGAAGTTTAAACAAGTCAATTGCTTCTTCGAGCGTTATCGTTTCTAAATGCTGGCCACTTCGGAGACTGGCAAACTGGGGCTTTTCACCTTCTTCTGTCGTTTCACCCAGCTGGGCCAATGGGCCGTATCTACCAATTTTAACAGATATTGGCTTGCCTGTTTTCGGATCATCGCCTAATATACGTTCTCCGTTTGTACGTTCCGAAACTTCCAGTGCGTTTTCCACATTTTGGTGAAATGGTTTGTAGAACTCGTCAATAACTTCATTCCATACCCGGCTCCCCTCAGCAATTTCATCAAACTCTACCTCAACTTTTGCGGTGAAACTGAAGTCCATTATCTTATCAAAATATTTGACTAGATAATCGTTGACTACCATGCCCACATCCGTAGGGAAGAGTTTATTTCGTTCTGCTCCTGTTATTTCTGTTTTTACAGCTTCTTTCAATTCGGTTCCAATTAAAGAGAGCTGTGTGTATTTTCGTTCAACCCCTGGTCGTTCTTCCTTCACTACGTAACCACGGTTTTGAACTGTCGTAATCGTTGGTGCATAGGTTGAAGGACGTCCGATACCTTGCTCTTCCAACTTTTTCACCAAGCTTGCTTCGGTATATCTCGGTGGTTTTTGCGTGAACCGTTGGGTGGCTTCAATCCATTCAGCGCGTAGCTGTTGGTTTTCTTTTACAGGAGGAAGCAAGGTGCTGTTGTCGTCACTTTCGTCTTCATTGTCAGATGATTCCATATAAACACGCAAAAAACCGTCAAATTTGATTACTTCGCCGGTAGCCTGAAATAAATTGCTACTGTTTGAAACAGATATATTGATTGTTGTGCGTTCCAGTTCCGCATCCGCCATTTGTGAGGCGATCGTTCGCTTCCAGATCAACTCGTACAGTTTCTTTTCCTGGTTAGATCCACCTGCCTCTGGTTGATCCATATAACTTGGTCGAATTGCCTCGTGAGCTTCCTGCGCTCCTTTCGACTTTGTTTTGTATTGACGAACCTTGTGGTATTTTTCTCCAAGTGAATTAATAATCTGACTCTTTGCCGAGTTGATGGCCAATGATGACAAGTTGGTCGAGTCAGTACGCATGTAGGTGATTTTACCTGCTTCGTACAAACGCTGGGCAACTGCCATGGTTTGGGAAACCGAAAAGCCTAGTTTTCTACTGGCTTCCTGCTGTAAGGTTGATGTTGTAAATGGCGCAGCTGGTGTTCTTTTCGATGGTCTGGTGGTGATATCGGCAATGCTGAAATCTGCCGTTTTGCACTTTTCAAGGAATGCTTGTGCCTCCTCTTTGGTTTCTAACCGTTTTTTAAGGTCTGCCTTTAGTTCTACCGCATTACCATTTTTATCAGGAACCAGAAAAGCTGCAGTAACCCTGAAGCTTGATTTGCTTTGGAAATTTATAATTTCCCGTTCTCTCTCCACAATCAAACGAACAGCAACCGACTGAACCCGACCTGCAGAAAGCGAAGGTTTTACTTTCTTCCAAAGCACTGGCGAAACTTCAAAACCTACAATGCGGTCTAAAATGCGTCGCGCTTGTTGAGCGTTAACCAGGTTTTCGTCTATCGGGCGCGGATTTTCAATTGCCCGCAGAATCGCATCCTTGGTAATTTCGTGAAAGACAATTCGTTTTGTTTTTTCAGGCTTCAACTTCAGAACTTCTTTCAAGTGCCAGGCTATTGCTTCTCCTTCACGGTCTTCATCGGATGCGATCCAGACCATCTTGGCATCCTTGGCTAACTTCTTCAGTTCTGTAACTATTTTCTTTTTATCGGGTGAAACAATATACTTAGGTGTATAATTGTTTTCCATATCAATCCCAAAATCCTTTTTTTCGAGGTCTCTAATATGTCCCATGCTAGATGTGACCAGATAATCTTTGCCTAGAAATTTCTCAATTGTCTTCGCTTTGGCAGGGGACTCAACAATAACCAGATTCTCACTCATAAAAACCTCCTATTTTCTAAAAATTTCTGCAAATAAAAGAAAATGCTTGACGATCTTCAAATTTTAACTGAAGATTCTTGATTTCTTATTTGTTTGATAATGATTATTTTATTGCCCTTTAGTCCTCATTGATAGCTTGCTGAGTGTTGAAAATCAGGCCAAATAAATTAACTGAAAATTTAGCGCTCTGATCACGATTGGGGGCAGTAAAGTGAAATACCCCATCTCGTTTTGAAATAGTAAAAAATAATATTCTTATTCCTTTCGTTATATTTGTCTCCAATACTCACTTTACAATTTTCGGATGGAAAAAGAGAAGAAAAATTTTAGAAAATATACGTACGGATTTTGGTCGTTATTTTTTTTGGGGCTGTTGATGGTTTTCGGACTGTTCTTTTTTATTGCGAAGGGCAAAATGGGGGAGATGCCTACTTTTCGCGAGCTGGAAAATCCTCAAAGTTTGTTAGCTTCTGATGTTATTTCTCGCGACCACAAGGTGCTGGGGCGATATTTCAGGGAAAACCGGAGTTATGTGAATTATGATAATTTACCACCTGAGTTAATTGAAGCATTGGTTGCGACCGAAGATGTTCGCTATTACAGCCATTCAGGAATTGACTTGCGCGGGTTGTTGCGCGTTGTGAAGGGAGTAATCACTGGCGATAGCAGCTCTGGTGGAGGTAGCACAATTAGCCAACAATTGGCTAAAATGCTTTTCCCACGCCAGCAATTTGAGAGTAAGCTCGAGTTGGTGTTGCGCAAATTTAAGGAATGGGTGATTGCGGTTAAGCTGGAGAAAAGCTATACAAAGGAAGAAATCCTGACAATGTATTTAAATAAGTATGATTTTTTGAACCTTGCTGTCGGAATTAAATCTGCTTCGCGTATTTATTTCAATACAGAGCCGGATTCATTGAAAATGCATCAGGCTGCCATGTTTGTTGGGATGGCGAAAAACTCTTCGCTTTATAATCCGTTGCGCCGGCCGGAGCTAACAAAAAAGAGAAGAAATACGGTATTGGCTCAGATGCAAAAATATGGATATATTGATCAGCAAGCTTACGACTCCATCAGTGTACTTCCGCTAGGACTGAATTATCAGAAGGAAGACTTTAAAAGTGGACTAGCTCCGTATTTTCGCGAGTATTTGCGAATAACGATGGGAGCCTCGAAACCGGAGCGTAGCAAATATGCTTCGTGGCAACAAGTAAAATATGAAGAAGATTCGGTTGAATGGGAGACAAACCCCTTGTTTGGATGGTGCCAAAAGAACTTCAAGCCGGATGAGACAAACTATGATTTGTATGAAGATGGATTGAAGATTTATACGACAATTGATTCGCGAATGCAACGATATGCGGAGGAAGCCGTTGAGGATCATTTAAAACTGGATTTGCAGCCCGATTTCAATAAACATTTAAAATCTCTTGAAAATCCCCCTTTCTCGGGAGATATGGATGACGAAGAAGTCGACGGCTTGTTGAACCGGAAAATCCGGCAAAGTGAGCGTTATCGAGTCTTGAGATTGGAAGGAAAAAACTTTAACCAAATTCGCAAGGTGTTTGAGCAACCCGTTGAAATGGAGATTTTCACCTGGAAGGGCGATAAGGATACAATTATGACTCCGTTGGATTCAATTCGACATTATCTCAGTTATTTCCGCTCTTCGTTTATGGCTATGGATTTGGCAACCGGGCAAGTTCGGGCTTATGTTGGTGGACCTAATTACAGGCACTTTATGTATGACATGGTGAAGGGAGGAAAGCGCCAGGTTGGATCGACAGTGAAACCATTTATGTACACACTGGCGATGCAAAACGGATTATCGCCATGTACCAAAGTGCCCAACGTTCGCCAACAATTTGTCATGCCGGATGGAACCATTTGGGAAGCTAAAAACTCAGGAAGTGAACGTGAAGGCGAAATGGTTACCCTAAAGTGGGGACTTGCTAATTCGGTGAATAATATTTCAGGCTGGGTGATGAAACAGTATAATCCACAATCGGTGGTGGATGTGATGGAAAAAATGGGTGTTTATAGTAAGATTGATCCGGTGCCATCCATGTTCTTAGGAACATCGGATATTACCTTATATGAAATGGTGGGCGCTTATGGAACTTTTGCCAATAAAGGCGTTTATACCCAGCCCATTTTTGTTACTCATATTGAAGACAAACATGGTAATGTAATTGCCCGCTTTCGTCCTGAACGGCACGACGCCATTGATGAACAAACGGCTTATCTGATGATCAATTTACTTCGGGGAGTGATTGATGGCGGAACCGGAGGACGTGTTCGTTGGCATCCGGTTTATGGACAAATTCAAGGACCTATTGCCGGAAAAACAGGAACCACGCAAAACCATTCTGATGGGTGGTTTATGGGAGTGACACCACAAATTGCTGCCGGTGTTTGGACAGGCGCAGATTTGCGAAGCATCCATTTCGATGACATTTCAACCGGACAGGGAGCTAACATGGCCTTGCCGGTTTGGGGGCGGTTTATGAAGAAGGTGTATGCCGACAAATCGCTCGAGTACAAGCCCGACCACGAGTTTGAAAAGCCAACCAACTTCATTATGGATTTGGATTGCGATGAGCAAAATGACGCCAGCAAGAAACCCGCTGAGTTTGAAGACTTCTTTTAGTCGGTTAAAAAACGTTTGGTAATGTCGGTATAGCTGCTAATTCTGCGATCACGGAAAAATGGCCAGATGCGTCGTACATCTTCGGATCGGGTTAAGTCTACTTCAACCAATAAATTTTGTTCCGTATCGGTGGGGGCTTGTTGTAAAAATTCACCTTGCGGTCCGGCTACAAAGCTATTACCCCAAAATTGAACTCCTTCTGATCGTTGTGACGGATCGGCTTCGTGCCCAATCCGGTTGACGCTGATTACCGGAACACCATTAGCTACTGCGTGCGAACGTTGAATGGTAATCCATGCATTGCGTTGGCGATCTTTTTCCTGCTCGTCATCGCGCGGGTCCCATCCAATTGCGGTGGGATAAATGAGCATCTCGGCACCAGCCATTGCCATTAAGCGGGCAGCCTCAGGATACCACTGATCCCAGCACACCAACACGCCTAATTTACCAATAGAAGTTTCAATCGGATGAAAGCCTAAATCACCCGGTGTGAAGTAGAATTTTTCATAAAAGCCAGGATCGTCGGGGATGTGCATTTTGCGGTATTTCCCGGCAATGCTTCCATCTTTTTCAAAAACAACCGCTGTATTGTGATAGATGCCGGCGGCTCTTTTTTCGAACAGGGAAGTGACCAGCACCAGCTCGTGTTTTTTTGCTAATTCAGAATAATATCGAGTTGACGGGCCGGGAATTGGTTCAGCGAGATCGAATGAATTGACATCCTCTGTTTGGCAAAAATAGAGGCTATTGTGCAACTCTTGAAGCACAACGAGCCCGGCTCCCTGTTTGGCACAGTCTGCAATGTTTCGAGCCAGTTTTGCTTTGTTCTGATCGATATCTCCGGTATTGCTTTGTTGTATGAGTCCAACTTTAATTTTATTTGCTGTCATTTGTTTCTTTATAATTAGAGTACGCCAATTGGAAACTGCATGCTGATGCAATGAATTGATCCGTGCTGTTTAATCAACGGACGGCTGTTTATCGGCACAATTTCATGTTCAGGAAACAGCTTTTTCATGGTTTCGATAGCATCTAAATCCTGTTTTGCTTCATAAACAGGAAGCAGCACGGCCTTGTTCAGTATCAGAAAATTCGCATAAGTTGCAGGTAGTTGCTCTCCGTCTTCATCATAAATTGGATCGGGAAAGGGTAGTGGAACGAGCTGAAATGGCTGACCATTTTGATCAGTCAGTTGCTTTAGTTCTGCTTCCATTTTTTGGAGTGCGTCATAATGAAGATCCTGCGTGTTGGTGCATTTGATATATGCAATTGTGTTTTTATTGCAAAAACGAGCCAGTGTATCAATGTGGCTGTCGGTGTCGTCGCCGGCTAAGAACCCGTGATGCAACCATAGTACTTTTTCAATATGCATGATTTTTTTCAACAAAAACTCAATAGCTGTTTGACTTAAATGTTCGTTGCGATTTTTTGACAGCAGGCATTCGCTGGTTGTTAATGCACAGCCGGCTCCATTGCTTTCAATTGCTCCTCCCTCGAAGGTGAAATACGAAAGGTCATGCAGCCGAATTCTTTCCTGAAAGGCTTTTTGTTGGTAAAGAGTTGACGTAATTTGGTTGTCGTAGTTTGCAGCAAATTTCATTCCCCAACCATTAAAGCGGAAATCGAGTAATGCTGGTTGCCCATTTTCAATAATCGTAATTGCAGCGTGGTCTCTGGCCCAGGTATCGTTGATGGGCATCTCCTGAATAATTAGCTGCTCATTGTTATTTTGAAGAAAGCCGGGAAGTGAATTTTTATCACGACAAACAATCAAGAGCTTTTCGCGCTTTAGAATTTCTTTGGCAATTTGCTCATAAATGGGAAGTACCTCTCCGAGGATTGAGTTCCAGTCGGTCTGAGTATCGGGCCAGGTTAGTTGAACCCCACTTTGACTCTCCCATTCAGCCGGGAAATAAGATGATATTTCGGTCATGCTAATTAATTCGTTTACGCTTCAAATTAAAAATACAAATCTTGTTTCAGTGATCAAAAATAGAATATTTTCAACTGAAAAATGACTTGGGTGAGTAACTATTGTCTATTTGAACAAAATCAAAAGATGTAATAGATGTTATCTTGAATGTAAGTCTTAAACTGACTTGTTCTATTTATGATCGGAACATGGGAGTTAGGTGATAAAAATGGCAAAACCGAACTGGTTTATCGCGAAGAAGATCAAAGCTGGTATATGAAAAAAGGTAAAAAGTACCAGAAGTTGGTTAAAGTAAATTTGGGGGAAACTCAAAATCGAACTTCTTATACGATAACACTACCAAAGGGCGAAATGAACGTAAATTCGAGGTTTGATCCGGTTGCATTAAAAGAGGAGTTAACGCTTTCAAATCAAGTAGTATTGCAATAGTCAATTACAATATTATAGCAAAAAGAAAGGGAATTGCGTGATCACACAATTCCCTTTCTTTTTATTTTTTTTGGCTGTTAATTTCCCATGTCTATTTGGCTTTTAATTTTATCATTCTTTTTCTGGTCGGGTAGCTTCAATGAATAAATCATGGCTTCCACTTGACGCAAGTAGTTGCGTTTGTCGAAACGTGGAGCATAAACGTAACCGTCAAGGGCAACAATGCGGTTGTTTGCGGCGTCTAATACCGATAAGTTGACGTACGGCCCGCCCATAAAATCACCTTCAACACGCCATAGCCCACGCATCTCAGCAGCATAGTTCCCATTGTGTTCCAATACATTAAAAACCGGAGGTATCCGATGCTCGGTTGTCATGTAGCTCCCCGAGGCCGGGCCTTCAACATGTGCTTTCAGTATCGAGTCTCTTTTGTTTAATAAGAAATCTTTGGTAAATGTACTATCCGACTTGTATGGATAGGTGTAAATGATAATTCCTTGACTGATCTCTGGAGTTTCATAACGAACCCAAGCAAAATTTTCTCTTTGAAGTGTCACTTTAAAGCCTGGAGGAATCGTTATGTCGATGTTAAATTTCTCCTTAATCGTGTTCTTTACAGCCTTGTCGCTATAGTTTCGGTAGTTCATTTGTAGGCGGTTGCGCTCCGCTTTTAGCATAAATGCAATAATCCGATCCGAATGTCGCTCGAGCAGTTGATTGAAATCTTCGGTTGATCGAGCATTAATATCAACAACAGACTGTGGCCAGGCCCAGATGTCTTTTCTGAACCGTACTTGTGAAGAATCAACTGTTGTCGATATTTTGATACGGATAATATTTCTGGTTGTTTTGAAAATTTCGCCAAATGCATTTGGCGGAACCTGAATCAGGTCGAAAATTGGCTCGTCCTGTGGTAAGGCGAGTTGAGGTTGCGCCAGTATTTCCCGGAATCGTTTTCCGGTTGCACCTTCCCAGGTCGCATCAGGCACTACCACGACTAATTCGCCGGCTTTACCGGTAATTTTTTTACGCATATTGGTTTGGTCGTCACACGAAGTGAATAGCAATGCAGCCATTAAAACCAACAAAAAAGTTGAGGAGGATATTCGTTTCATAGTTATCAGAATCTGAGTTTTGCAGCTAAATCTACAAAAATCTTACCATAAAAAAATCCCGTCATATAAACGGGATTTCATTTCAGTCTAAATCTTGTTCTTTATTTTTTTTCAGAATCTTTTTTAGTTTCTGGCTGCTCCTCGTCTTCTTTGGTGGCATTTTTGAATTCCTTCATTCCTTTTCCCAATCCTTTCATTAATTCCGGAATTTTTCGGCCACCAAATAAAAGTAATACAATGACTAATATGATGATTATTTCTTGAGGGCCAAACGTGCCGCAGATAATTGATAAATACATAGTTTAACGTTTAAATGGTTTCTACAAAAATAGAAAAAAAATCATCGCTTCTTAATTCCTTATTTAAAAATACTGATTAATTAGCTTGAAGATATCATTTCCGTTGGCAAAGAGTACCAAGCTAAGTAAAATGACCATGCCGGTAATCTGTGCGTATTCCATGAACTTTTCACCAGGCTTGCGTCCCGAAACAATTTCGTAAAGCAGGAAGGTGACATGTCCTCCGTCTAATGCCGGAATCGGAAGTAAGTTCATAATTGCCAGAATAATAGAAAGAAATGCGGTCATGTTCCAGAATGAATACCAATCCCATGCTCCGGGGAAAATATTCCCAATGGCAATAAATCCACCGAGAGATTCGTAGGCCTTTGTTTTTGGAGAAAATATGAGTTTGAATTGCTTCAGGTAATCTTTAACAGTGTTTATACCGCGACTAAACCCCGCCGGAATAGACTCCAAAAAGCCATATTCAATAGTCTCGAATTGGAGGTAGCTAAACGCTTCTTCTTGTGGTTGTGCCTGAAATCCGGTAATCCCATCTTCTGGAACAGTTACAGGAATTGTTAATGATTTTCCATCCCGATTAACTTCAAGCTCAATCTTTTCGTTTTTATGCGCTTTGATGTAGTTTAGAAATTCGTCGTAGTAGGTGAATTTTTTTCCGTCGATTCCTTCAAATACATCACCTTTTTGCAGTCCGGCAGCTTCGGCAGGAAACCCCTTTTCAACTTCGGCTACTTTTACATGGAAAAATCCTCTGGGGCTGATTACTCGCCTGCTTTTTATAAGGGTAGCCAAATCATCATCAGTAACTTCAACTTCAACTTGCTTGCCATCTCTTAAAACCTGAATGGTTTTTGCATTGTCAAGAATAACAGTTGGTATGATTTTATTAAAATTGTCGATGTAATTGCCATCGACCGATAAAATTTGGTCTCCATCTTCAAGTCCGATTTCTTGCCCGGTTTCGGATACCGTGAT
This sequence comes from Sunxiuqinia sp., assembly GCF_055140945.1. NCBI lineage: Bacteria > Pseudomonadati > Bacteroidota > Bacteroidia > Marinilabiliales > Prolixibacteraceae > Sunxiuqinia > Sunxiuqinia sp. The sequence continues at coordinate 100,115 of NZ_JBSQYS010000001.1, read as the reverse complement.
TCCGTGGGTGACATTTTCCGTGGGTAAGAATTGCTCTCCCCAAGCGTAAAGTACTCCAATGTAAATCACGAAAGCAAAAATAAAATTCATCATCACCCCACCAAGCATAATGAGTAGACGCTGATATGGTTTTTTAGATCGAAATTCGTGCGGTTGAGGTGGCAGTTGCATGGCTTCTTTGTCCATCGACTCATCAATCATCCCGGAAATTTTCACATACCCACCCAGTGGCAGCCAGCCAACTCCATATTCGGTTTCGCCGCGTTTCGTTTTAAACAAGGCAAACCAAGGATCAAAAAACAGGTAGAATTTCTCCACCCGGGTTTTAAACAGACGGGCAAAAGCAAAGTGTCCAAATTCGTGTAATACCACCAAGATGGATAAACTTAAAATCAATTGTGCTGCTTTTATAAATACTTGTTCCATTCTTCTTTTATAGCTTTAATTTACTTCGTTGTTTAATGATCGAAGTCGTTAACAATCGTGTTTCTTTATCAGTTTGAATATAATCGTCTAAAACCGGATTTTTTATGGCGCTTACTTTTTGCATGCTTTCTTCAATCAAATCAGGCATATCAACAAAGCGTATTTTTTCTTTTAAAAAGGCTTGCACCACAATTTCATTGGCGGCATTCAAAATACATGGCAAATTGCCCCCTGCTTTCAAGGCTTCAAATGCGAGTGCAAGGTTACGAAATTTTTTTGTATTCGGCTGTTCAAAAGTCAGTTTTGGGTAATCGAGGAAGTTAAATCGCTCGAAATTTGATGGTAGTCGGTTGGGGAAATTCATGGCATATTGAATGGGCAATTTCATATCCGGAAGTCCCATTTGGGCCTTCATCGAACCATCACGAAATTGAACCAGAGAATGAATAATGCTTTGCGGATGAACGATTACATCAATCTGCTCCGGTTTTAGATCGAATAACCATTTGGCTTCAATTACCTCAAATCCCTTGTTCATCATACTGGCCGAATCTACGGTAATTTTAGCGCCCATGTCCCAGTTTGGATGTTTCAAAGCATCAGCCTTAGTTGCTTTTTCAAGCTGCTCCTGGCTGTAATTTATAAATGGGCCTCCGGAAGCGGTCAAATAAATTTTCTCAATCTCATTCATGTGTTCCCCTGCCAAACACTGAAAGATGGCTGAATGTTCGGAATCAACCGGATAAATACTGACTTTATTTTTCAGAGCCTCACGAGTAATAATTTCACCGGCTACCACCAGTGTCTCTTTGTTAGCCAGTGCGATGTGTTTACCTGCTTCAATTGCTTTTAAAGTTGGAATTAAGCCTGAATAGCCAACCATTGCTGTCACCACCATATCTATTGTGTCCAACTGAACCACCTGCTCCAGAGCTTCCTTACCGGCAAATATTTTAATTGGCTCATTTTTTAAAGCTTCGGCAAGCTTTTCGTAACGGCAATGATTGGCGACTACCACCATATTGGGCTGGTATTTCTTTGCTTGCTCAACGAGCAGATCAATATTATTATTGGCTGTCAAAACTTCCACTTCAAATTGATCGGGATTTTGAGCTATGACTTCCAATGTTTGTGTTCCAATTGATCCGGTTGATCCTAAAATAGCAATACGTTTTTTCATGGTAAGGTTTAAAAGTCAATGTATTTTTCAGGGTCGATAGCGATACCGCGATTCCAGAGTTCAAAATGAAGGTGTGGGCCGGTGGTCAACTCTCCGGTATTTCCCATAATCGCGATCGCTTCCCCCGCTTTTACCTGGTCTCCAACATCTTTTAACAACTCAGCATTGTGTTTGTAGACCGACACTAAGTCATTTTCGTGCTGCAGATAGATGACATAACCGGTTTCGGCTGTCCACCCCGCAAAGATTACCGTGCCATCCAGCACCGCTGAGATCCTCGAATTTGGTAATCCAACAACATCAACAGCCCGATGATCGGATTGGACATCGAACTTATTGGTGATCATTCCTTTCAATGGGACAAAAAAATGAATGTTGGCAATGTTTCTGCTTTGGGGATTTTCTTTTTGAATAGACAGGTTGAGTTGCTCTTCCAGTATTTTTTGTTTGAAAACCGAATCGTGGTTATAGTAATTGATTTGCAAATTGTTTGGGGGGATGGCTGTATCAGTAACAAAATCAGGATCCTGTGGAACATCTCCTTCAATTAAAATTCGTATTTTATCGAAGTAGTTGTCCCTGATTTGTAATTGTTCTTCCAGTGAGTCGACCAAAACCGCATTGTGCACAATTAATTGCCGAACTTCGGATGAGGGATAGCCGGGAATGAATTCGCGGATTGGTGTATAGGCAATCATTAGGATGGTGAAAAGAATGAGAAGTAATCCACCAATTCCGAAAAAGGTAAAAACCTTGAGTCGTGTTAACTTTATACTCCATGCCGTTTGGTAGGTTGAATCGTTATAAATGATTAACCTGTAACGGTTTTTGAGCTTTTCAATTAGCTTTTTCTTTTTTTCCTTTTTTGCCATTCTCCGATTTTGCAGCAACAAAATTAGCAACAATTCGATGATTGCCTATTTCGAAGCTCTGAAATTAAGACTTTTTAACGCGGTGAAGATATTTCAAAATAAATCACAATCATTTTGATTTTCTGAAAACATCCATTATATTTGCATCCGCATTTGAGACAAGATCGTCAAAAATGTACGTTCAAAGAGACTAAAAATACTTAAGATATATTGCGGGATGGAGCAGTTGGTAGCTCGTTGGGCTCATAACCCAAAGGTCGTCAGTTCGAGTCTGGCTCCCGCTACTTAACAGAAGGAGAATCAAAAAATTGGTTCTCCTTTTTTGTTGCCTGTAACGGAGATGATGGAACTCGCATTAAGAAAAGTTTATCGAGGAACTCCAAAGAAAATGCCGATAGAGTCTATATTGCTCAAAAAACACCTGTCGCCTTGAGCATTCACGGCACCGATCTTTTGAAAACTTTATTTTACAAATGAAGGAGCTGTCGCCGGTTCACCAATTATTACATCATTCATCACAATATTTTGTGTGTCAGTAAGGCTGATCGCATTTTTTGCTGAATGGATGGTGAGATTATTAAAAAATACATCGGAAACCTTCTTTGACGGAAATCCCTGAATAACAACGCCAGTTCCGCTTGCTTGTTGGCAGGTAATGTCGTTAAAATAGATGTCAGATATTTTAGTTGCAAAGCCTTTGCCTTCATTGTGATAAAAAGAAGTGATGTAAATGCAATCTTCAACTTCACCAAAGGCAATGTTGTCAAGGAATATATTTCGAATAAAACCACCTCGGTCGGGATTCGATTTTAGATAAACCCCCCTTTTCAGTTTCCCTGCAAAGTCACAATCGGATACAAAAACGTTTTCAACTCCGGCCGACATTTCACTTCCAATGACTAAGGCATGCAGGCCTTTGAAATGGCAATTTCGAGCGACAATATTTTCCGATCGATACCTGGATCCTCTTCCTTCGTGATCCCTTCCGGCTTTAATTGCAATATTGTCATCAGAATTGTTGAAATGAATATTTTCAATGAGAACATTCTTTGAATATTCCGGATCTATTCCGTCATTGTTTTTGTTTTGGGCATCGTAACGCACGCCTCTCACGGTCACATTTTCGCAACGTAGCAGGTGCAAACACCAAAAAGGAGAATCTTCCAATTTGACATCGGAAACCTTGATTTTACTACAATCGAAAAACTGAATTAACTGTGGTCTTAGGAAATGTCCCTGTCCGAAAATCCGATCCTCAATTGGTGAATTGCTGTGGTTCATTTCGCGACTAAGAAGCTGATCCGGTTTTTGTTTGCCGTGCCAGGTCGACCAGGTTTCTGAAGCTTCTCCATCGATTGATCCTAAACCGGTAATGGCAATGTTGGTACACTTATACGCATAAATAAACGGGCTGTAATTATATAAGAAAGTACCTTCCCAACTGGTTTTCACTACCGGAAGATAATCTTCATAATTGGACCCAAATCGTAAGTTTGCTCCTTCCTCCAGGTGTAGTTCCATATCGCTGATTAAATGAATTGGACCATTGATGAGGTATTTGCCTGACGGAAACACAAGCTTTCCGCCTCCTTTGGATTTTAATTCTTTTATCGCCTGATTAATTGCGGGTTTGCTGTTTTTTGCTAACTCAACAACCGAAGCAAAATCAGTAATCTTTATTGTATTCGGCGGTATTTCTGGTTCTGATATTTGACTGATGATTCGCTGGATGTCAGCATTTTTATGTTGTGCAAAAGCGGGGAGTTGAAGTGCTAAGAATAAAGTTAGTGACAGAAGAATTGAGAATTTGGTCGTCATTTCAGCTATTTTTTTTGTGAGGAGATCAAGATAGTACTTTTCTTTTTTTATGCCCAATTTTTCAGTGACAATATGATTCTGTTTAACAAGCGAGCTTTTTATCAGAACCTGTCTGTTTCTTATTTTGTTTACGTGCCGTGCTCACCGAATGACTCACGAAAACATTGAATTTGATTGGATTATTATGGCTTGAGAAAAAAATAAAAAATCCAATAAGTGATTCATTTACTGGATTTTGATTCGATTTGTAGTCTGTCCGAAGTGGGTTGTACTGGATTCGAACCAGTGACCCCTACCCTGTCAAGGTAATGCTCTAAACCAACTGAGCTAACAACCCTTTCGAGCCACAAAAATAGAAAAAATATAGCTCCGCCGTCAACTTATCTGCAAATTGGTGTAATTAATTCCGCCGCTAAATCTGTATTAAAATGCTATCGTTATGATTCAAGCCTTTTTATATCTTTGTTAGATTATAAATTCGATGGTAGATGGTCATTAGTCTATGATACAACAACGAGCAATAAAATTTATTCTTCTTTTATTTTCATCCTGTATAGCATTTCAAGTTGCAAAAGCAGCTGAAGATGTTGTTTTTAAGCATTATGACGAAAGTATATTTGTGATTTCCAATTTTTCAGGAATTGACGCTACAACACGAGAAAATAAAACCATATCAGAGTTGCTTGATGCCAATGTTGGAGGTTTTCGGTTTTATTTGGAATGGGATCGGCAGAAAAGTCAGTTGATGTTGCGTGATGCCTATGGGAGATACCAACCTTTACAGGATCCGTTGACTGTAATTCGGAAAGCACTTGAAAATGAGCCGGATAAAATTCTGACCTTGTTTCTCGATTTTAACGTTAATGCGAACGAGTTAACAGCGATTATTGGAGAGACCGGTATTTTGCCTTATCTCTATGTTCATGAGGAGGAAAATGAATGGCCGACCTTGAAAAACATGGTAGAGACCGGGAAACGAATTGTTATTTTTACGATGCAGCAACACCGAAAAAGTCCGGAGTGGTTGCACTATGTTTGGGATTATGCGGTTGAACCTTACTTTTCAATTTTGGAAGCTCCGGATTTTGACGGTGAGTTTTTAAAAGGAGATGCTAAAAACAGCTTATTGATTTATAACGACTATAACTTCCCCAAAAGAGACGGTCAGCCAGATGAATCGTTTTTCAATACAAGCCAGAACCCATATTTGATTGAGCATGTTAAGAGTGTTTGGAAAAGCACCGGAAAGACTCCAAATTTTATTATGCTTGATCGTTTTCAAACCTGGATTTTGCAGGTGCTATATCAGCTGAGAGATTTCAAAACAATAAAAGGAACGGTTACGTTTAATGCACAACCTTTAAATTACGTGAGCTGGGCGGGGACAAACAGTCTTAGCTTTGGCAATTATTGTTTTCCTGCGGGGCCGGGAGAAACATTGGTTTTAACTCCTAAAAGCCCGGGATATCAGTTTAAGCCGGAGTCGGTTGTTTTTGAAGAGCCGGAACAAAACAAACAGCAGCATTTTGTCGCGATTCCATTGGAAATTACGGAAGGGCTGGAGGCCTATTACAGTTTTGAGAACGGCTCCATGGATTATAGTATCAACAGCTTTAATGGGGAAGATGTTGATATGCAATATCAAGATGATGAGCAACGCGACATGGTTGCAGTTTTTGAAAAAGACAGCTATATTATTTTACCGAAAGCCGAAGATTTGAAGCTCAGAGATCATGATTTTACGGTTTCAACATGGGTAAAAATAAAGGACTATAATGTTACTGAGCGTGACATTAGTATTATCGGAACCAAAGGGAGCTCCTACCAACAATCCATCCACCTTGTATTGCGAAATAAAAAACCGTATTTCGGATTTTATGCCAATGACCTGCAAGGAAATACAACAATAGAAGCAGGAAAGTGGTACCATTTGGTTTGGCGCTACAATAAACTTACGGGCGAGCAAGCAATTTATGTGGATGGTAAATTGGATAGTCGTTCGCTCGGACATCCGTCGTATAAAGGCCGCGAGAATATTTATGTTGGAATGACCGGTTATAGTGCTAGTACGCATATGAATGGTCGGATTGACGACTTGGTAATCTGGTCGCGTACTTTGGGTGATGAAGAAATCTGGAGTTTGAGTAAGGATTTGGTTGATTTGGCTCAAAGCAAGAATATTTTCTTACGCTACCCATTATTGTCGAAAATCGGCATAATTACTTTAGCGCTATTGTTACTATTGCTGATCTACCTGAAACTTCCCTTGCGTTTGGGACGAAAACGCGATCTTCCGAAAGAAAAGCTTAAGGAATTGGAGGATGTTCAGAATGACTATCCAGAGCGGAATTACATCCAGCTTTTTGGCGATTTTCGGGTCGTTGATAAAGAGGGAGATGATGTTACACCTCAGTTTACTCCAAAAATAAAGCAGCTCTTTTTATTGATTCTGGTTTACTCGCAACACCGGAAGAAAGGGATTTCAACAAAGGAGCTATCAGAGATTTTGTGGCCGGGAATGAGCTATCAAAATGCAAAAAATAGTAGGGGCGTCACAATCCGGAAGTTGCGGATTATTCTTGAAAGGCTGGATTCGGTTGAGGTTGTTTTTAACGTTGACTGTTGGAATATTCATTTTGGAAATTCGGTTTACTGTGATTATGTAGAGTGCTTGAAAATATTGAAAGAGAATAAAGAGAAAGAGCCAACATTTTATCCTGATTTTTATAAAATTGTCCGTGCTGGTGAAGTTTTGAAAGATGAGAACCACGATTGGCTTGATGACTACAAAGGTTTTGTTGGAAATAATATTGTTGACAATCTACTAAAGTTTATTCACCGATTGGAACTGGAAGTTGATCACGACTTGATTTTAAAACTGGCAGACCGTATTTTGCTTACCGATCCGATCAATGATCAGGCACTGTCTTATAAGCTTCGCGCATTGGTCGTTCAGAACAACCTCAATACTGCAAAATATACCTATGAGAAGTTCGTAGTGCTTTACGAAAAACTTTATGGTGAACGATTCGAGCTCTCATTTGATGAACTAATTCACGCTCGAAATTAACGGAGTATTCATCAGGGTTAATTTATTTTATTAATCTTTTATTTGTTTGTTTTTTAGTGAGTTGTGAATTTTAAACATTGCTGTAGAACACAATATTAACCCACTTTATAACCCGAAAATAACCTTCGTTTAAGCCTTCGTTAAGGTTTGAGTAACTGATGCATGCTAGATTCGTTTCGTCTTAATGTACCAGTACATTTTAAATATTTGTAAATTTAATGAAACGGAAAAGCATTTTGGGTGGTAAGCGAATTTATTTGGGTCTTGTATTGATCGGAGTTGTTGCATGTGTCGTTATTCTTCAATTAAGTAATCAAGCAATTGAATATACTTCTACTGATGATTATTGCATGTCGTGCCACGTTCATCCACATGCTGAACAAAGTTGGAAACTTTCAACTCACTACAACAACAGCGCAGGTGTAATTGTGCATTGTGTTGAGTGTCATTTGCCACCAAAAGGACACGGGCACCTTGCAGCCAAAGCCAAACACGGTTTTAATGATGTTTATGGCATGTTGTTTAAGGATAGTGCAGACTACAATTGGAAGGATAAGCGTAAGCTTGAAAATGCCAAACACTTTGTTTATAAAGATGCTTGCTTAAAGTGTCATCAAAACTTATTTCCGACAACGCTCTCCACCGAAGGAGATGATGCTCATTTGTATTACCTAACAAGCAAAGAGGAATTGCGATGCATCAATTGTCATTTGCATGTTGGCCATTATGACCCTAATGCGAAACATGAACACAACTTAGGTTTTGGCAAAGTGCCGGAAACAAACACTGAAGTATACGAAAATCCAACTGAAGTAAGTTCATTTAAAGATTTTACTGAAAAAATCCCGGGCACAAGTGTTTCCTTCGAGATGGTTGCTGTTCCCGGGGCGACTTTTAAAATGGGAAGTCCCAAAAATGAACCTCTGCGCGATGAAGATGAAGGACCCGTTTTCCGGGCAAAAGTTTCTGACTTCTGGATGGCAAAAGTAGAAGTTAGCTGGGAGGAATATCTGGCATTTTTTAAAGCAACTTCTTCGCAAGGAAGAAAAGAAGCAATGGACATTGATGAAGAGGTTGATGGAATTACCGGACCAACACCGCCTTGGGGAGCACCTGACCAAGGATGGGGAAAAGGAGCGAAACCGGCTATTACCATGAGTTGGCACGCCGCCAATACTTATTGCAGGTGGTTAAGCCAGGTAACTGGCAAGAAATATCGGCTACCAACCGAGGCGGAATGGGAATATGCATGTCGTGCCGGTCAGTCAAGCCCATACCCATTTAAAGGCAATCCAAAAGATTACTCTTCAAAAGGAATATTTAGGAAAATATTTTCACCGGATACTGCAATTATTAATTCGTTTGTCGCCTATGAGATGAACAGCGAGGGGATGACAGTAGGTCCAGCTAAGGTGAAAGCCAATGCTTTTGGGTTGAAAAATTTACCGGGGAATGTTGCTGAATTCTGTTTGGATTATTACGATCCTCATATCTACCAGAAGTACAGCGAGCAAGATATAGTGGTAAATCCAAGAGGGCCACAAAAAGGACGAGAGCATGTCATTCGTGGCGGATCGTTTAAAAGCGATGCTAAAGATGTGCGATGTGCTGCCCGGGATTACACAAAAACGAAAGCCTGGTTAATGACTGATCCGCAGATGCCGAAATCAATTTGGTGGTATTCTGATGTCGTGGAAGTTGGTTTCCGCGTTGTATGTGAAGTAGATGAAACATTAGAGCAATAAAACTCAGTGAACAATGACAAATAAATCGAAAAATATTAATCGTCGTCGGTTTCTCGAAGCAACAGCTTTGGCAGGGATTGGAGCAATGGGTGCAGGTGCAGTTTTGTCGTCGTGCAAGTCAACGAAAGATGCAAGTGAACTTGGATTACCGCCAATACTAAGAGCAGCGCCAAGTGGCAAAAAACTACGAGCAGGATTGGTTGGAGTTGGTAACCGTGGAACGGGGGCTGCGATAAACTTTATCAGTGCAGGACCCGACTTGGAAATTGTTGCTTTGGCTGATGTTTTTCAGGATAAAATTGATGCTTGTCGGAAACGATTTGCGGGTTACAAGCGACCAATCCCGGAAGAGAATTGCTTTGTAGGATTTGATGCCTACAAGAAATTGATGGCTTTAGAAGAAGTCGATGTCGTTATTTTAGCAACGCCACCACAATTCAGGGCGGAGCATTTTAAGGAAGCCGTTAAACAAACAAAGCATGCTTTTTTAGAGAAACCCATGGCTGTTGATCCGGTGGGAATTCGTTCAATCATTGCGACGGCTAAAAAAGCGGAAGCGATTGGTTTGAATGTGGTTACCGGAACGCAGCGTCGTCATCAGGAAGATTATATCGAAACCTATAAGCAGGTTGCCAATGGAGCCATTGGACAAATCACTTCAGCAAAAGCTTTCTGGAATCAAAATCATGTTTGGTTTCGCACACGGGAAGAAGGTTGGGATGATATGACTTACATGATCCGCAACTGGAATAATTTCTGCTGGTTATGTGGCGACCATTTTCTGGATACGCACGTGCACAACATCGATGTGGTGAATTGGTTCATCGGCAAACATCCCGAAAGTGCGATTGGCTATGGTGGAAGAGCGCATCGAATTACAGGCGATCAGTACGACTTTTTTAGTGTCGATTTTGACTTTGGAAATGGCGTGAGCTCTCATAGTATGAGCCGCCAGATTGATAACTGTGCCAATGGAACCGGCGAAATGGTTGTTGGAACTGAAGGTTACACCAATTGCCAGAACACAATCTGGAACCTGGATGGTTCGGTAAAATGGAAGTTTGAATACCCGCTGGGGGAAGATGGAGAACCAATGAGCAAGGTGAAAATCCCGCCCTACGTTCAGGAACATATGCATTTAGTGCATGCCATTCGAACCGGAGAGTATGTCAATGAAGCAGAGCAAACAGCAATTTCAACCCTGACAGCGATTATGGGACGAACAGCCGCTTACACCGGGCAGAAAGTTAGCTACGACGAAATTTTTAAATCAGATATGGATCTTGGGCCAAAAGAAATCAAGTTTGGGCCTGTTGATCTTGAATTTCCTGTTCCTGTGCCGGGAACAGCACACAAAGCTTGAGTATAACTAGCAAGCCAACTAAACCACTATTAACCAGGATTGGGGGAGCCATTTGGCTTCCCCATTTCGAAGACGAGCAGAAGAACGAACTAAAAATGAAGTAAATGATATCTCTGGTAGTTCCAATATTAAACGAAGAAGAACTGATTAACGAATTAGTATCAAGATCTGTCAGTGTGCTCGAAAAGCTTTCTGAGGAATTTGAGTTGATCTTTGTAGATGATGGAAGTACCGACACGAGCTTACACAAATTAATCGGTCATCAGGAGCATGATTCGAGGGTAAAAGTTATTTCCCTATCCAAGAATTTTGGGCATCAAGCGGCTTTTACAGCGGGCTTGGAAAATGCTTCGGGAGCTTATGTAGCCATGATGGATGGAGACTTGCAGGACCCCCCCGAAGTGCTTGAGGCGATGTATGAGAAAATCGTTAACGAAGATTACGATATTGTAAGTGGGAGAAGGTCTGATCGGAAAGGGAACCAAACGAAAAATGGAATGACACGGCTGTTTCATCAGATTTTTAAATCAGTAGCCAATCTGGAAGATCTTGAAAATGCCGGCAATTTTTCCATGATGAACCGACAGGCACTAATGGCTCTTTTGTCGATGAAAGAACGGGTTCGCTATCTTCCCGGCCTACGAAGTTTCGTCGGGTTTAAACAGGGATTTGTAGACTATGTGCGGGACGAACGATTGCAGGGACAGGCTAAAATGACCTTTGGGAAGCTATCGCTTTTAGCAGCTGATGCCATTTTTTCCTTTTCAAAATTTCCAATTCGCTTGTGCCTCATTTTAGGCTTCATCGGAACTATCGTTTTCATGTTTGCAGGGATTTATGTGTTGACCGCAAAAATATTTGGATTTGCCATTACTGGATGGCCATCAACAGTTTTGAGCATTTATTTCTTAGGCTCAATACAACTGATTTTTTTAGGAATTATTGGCGAGTACGTTTATCGTATTTATAAAGAATCGCAAAAGCGACCACTTTATTTTATCAGAAAAATATATCAGAACGAAGAAAAAAAATAATGAAACAACGTCACCTGAAAATATTATTTTATGCGTCGGCAATAGCACTGCTTTTGAGCTTGCTGTTTATTAGCCGCGATGCAGGTATTTCAGGAGATGAGCAAGTACACTATCTGCATTCAGAAAAAGTGTACGACTATTTTGCATCGATGGGTAAAGATCGTGACGCATTGAAAACCCCTAAAACCCATCTTCAATATTATGGACAGCTCCCCGATAATGTTGCAACCTTTTTAATTCACTGGTTCAATATTGAAGATGTTTATGGTTTTCGACATCTGGTTAGCAGCGTTATTGGCTGGCTGTGTATTTTTGTTACAGCCTTGTTTGCTACCTGGCTAAAAGGGTATCGCGTCGGTATTATTACGCTTATTCTTTTTGCTGTTTCCCCCCGCTTTATCGGACATTTACAAAATAATTTAAAAGATATTCCTTTTGCCCTGGCTTATATTGCCGGTGTGTTTTACACACTGAAATTAACCTATGCCAGATTTAAAACCAGCTCGTCGCATTCGATTTCACTTTTAATTGCGAGTATTGCTTTTTCCGTCAGTATCAGGGCAGGAGGAATCTTATTAGCTTTTTATTTGCTTCTGGCCGGAGTGCTCTTCTATTTGGTTGAGTACTTCGGCAGAGGGCAGATAAATTGGGCTCAGGTGCAACGAACACTTGTCAAGTTAGTTGTATTTTCAATTGCAGGTTATTTGCTCGGTCTTTTGTTTTGGCCGTACGCCCTCCAAAATCCAATTGTCAACCCATGGAAATCATATCAAGTGATGACAGATTTCCCGACTACAGTTCGGCAGATTTTCGGGGGGGAATTTATTTGGTCAGACTTTCGACCATGGTATTATCTTCCCAAGTACATGTTAATTACCATCCCAATAATTGTTTTTGTTGGAGTGGTCATGTTTTTTTATCATTGGAAAGCGGTGTCTGGTAACAGGCATCGCTTCACTTATTTTTTTCTGATCCTGACCACTGTCTTCCCAGTGGTTTTTGTGATTTTATTGAAAGCTAATTTGTATGGTGCCTGGCGGCATTTCCTGTTTATTTACCCAGGTATCGTAATTTTAGCTGCCGTTGGAATTCACGAATTTTACAGCCGCATTAAATTGAAGTCGGTAAAAATCACGTCAATCGTCATTTTGTTGTTCTTGTTAATTCACCCCTTAAGGTTTATGGTTAAAGCTCATCCATATTACTACTTATACTACAACCAGATTGTTGGCGGATTGAAAGGCGCATATGGAAATTATGAGACTGATTATTATTACCATACCATGCGAAGTGGAGCCGAATGGTTGAAGGATTATATGGAGGAACATAATGTGAGTGGGCAGGTCGTTGTGGGCAGTAATTTCCCTGTGGATTGGTATTTTCGCGATCAATATAATCTGAAATTTACGTATTTTCAGTACCGGCTCCGGAGTGATAAGGATTGGGATTACGCGATTATCGGCAATAGCTATATTTCACCTGATCAATTGACAAATGGCAACTTTCCACCTGAAGGAACAATTCATGTGGTTGAGGTTGATGAGGTGCCGGTTTGCGCTGTTGTAAAAAGAAAGTCAGAAGCTTCTCACCTTGGAGTAAAGGCCATTCAAAATGAAAACTATGAGCTAGCTGAAGATTATTTTTGGAAGGCGTTGGAATTTTATAAAAAAGATGAACATATTTACTATCGTTTGGGAAAAACCTTAAGTTTGCAAAACAAGAATGATCAGGCAATTCTAGCCCTTGAAGGTTCTTTGAAGGTAAATCCAAATTATGAGCCTACATTAAGTTTGATGGGACGACTAAAGGAGAAGGAGGCAAGTTTTGTGGAAGCAAAATATTATCTTGAGCATTTGTTGGACGTTAACCCAAAGTATTTCAGTGCCTACGTTAATTTGGCAGAAATTTATGAAACGACCCAACCTGAAAAAGCTCGGGAAGTCTTGAAGCGTTGTTTACAGATTTATCCGCAGTATAAGCCTGCAATTCGGGCTTTGGCTGATACCTATCAGGAAACACATCCTGAAATTGTGGATAAATACAAGGAATATTTGAATACACTTAATTGATAACTAAAATACAATACAATGAAAAAATTATTCATGATTTTGACGCTTTTTGGTATGTTGGCAGTGGGCGGAATGAGTCCGGCACTTGCTCAGGAGCAAGAAGATGATTTATTTGAAATGGAAGATACCTTATCGATTGACGATATGGATCCGGTTTTTTACGAGGAGAATGAGGAAGCCAAGGACAGCCAGACAGTGACAATTGTAGTTATAGCTGCAGTGGTGATTGTTGGCGCCGGTATTTATTTTGTTTCAAAGAAGAAAAAGAAATAACACTCTGCGTAAAAATGAAAAGCGGCTTCACATGAGGCCGCTTTTTTATGTCTTCTTTTTTTGACAGCGATTCGTTAATAACGGAATTTTTTAAATAAATCCCATAAAACAATGCCGGCACTCACCGAAATGTTGAATGAATGCTTGATACCAAATTGTGGAATTTCAATGGCTCCATCGCATATATTTACAACTTGTTGCTGAACACCTTTCACCTCGTTCCCAAAAACCAATGCCAGACGATCAGTTTCTTTAACTTTAAAATCAGGAAGCATTACACTCTTTTCAACTTGCTCAATGGCAAAAACTTGGTATCCTTCGGCTTTTAACTTTTGTACCGAATCTTCTGTTCGCTCAAAGTAAGTCCACGGAACCGACTTTTCGGCGTCCAGTGCCGTTTTATGAATTTCTTTATTCGGAGGAGTTGCCGTTATGCCACATAAATGAATTCCTTCAATTAGCAAGGCATCGGAGGTACGAAAAACTGATCCGATGTTGTTGCAGCTCCGAATATTATCGAGCACAACAATTAGGGGCGTTTTTGTTGTTCGCTTGTATTCTTCGGTGCTAATCCGGTCAAGTTCGTTTGTTCTAAGTTTTCGCATAATTAACTACCATTCAAGTGGTTTTCGGCGGAAGGGCATGGTCATACATCGGGCGCCACCTCCACCGCGTGCAAGCTCCGAACCGGCAATGGTTATGACACATTTTTGGCCTTTCGTAATTTCTGCATTTCCGTTTATAAAATCTTTCGCTTTTATAACTTCAAATCCGTATTTGTTGAGTTCCTCTACGGTGTTTACATTACGTTCGTAGCCAATAACCTGGCCTGGAGCGATGGCAAAGAAATTAGCCCCGCTATGCCATTGTTCGCGTTCCTGTGTCCAGATATCTTTACTGCCACCACATTGCACCGGCTTTAAGTCAATGCCTAGTTTTTTTAGTGCTTTTGGCAGGTTTTTTCTTTCAGTAATATGTGAAACCTTCCCGTTTTCAATTTGGATATGAATCGTGTGATACCGATTAGTTCCCAGGATGAGCGGTTCGTATACCATGCAGGTGTCGCGGTCTAAAAAGGTAAAAACCATATCCAGATGAATGAAAGATTCCGGCGTATCGGGCAGTTCCTGTACAATAACGTGTCTAATTTTTTCCTTCTTCGATTGAATTTGTTCCAGAATAAAGTCGATGCCGGTGGTGCTGGTCCTGAGACCGGTTCCAATGACAAGAACATCTTCGCGGGCAACCTGAAAATCGCCACCTTCAATCATAATTTCCGGACTTGAGTTTAATTGGTTTGTTTGAAGTGGGTTCAGTGTTTTGGCTTCCAGCAATGGATGATGATTAAAGATGGCTTCCATAATCAAAGCTTCCCGATCGCGCACTTTATTGGCCATCTTGCCAATCACAACTTCATCCCGAAACGACATGGATGCATCGCGGGTAAACAGGAAATTGTGCAAAGGTGCCAGACTGAAACGCTCTTGGCTTAAATACCGGGTCAGATTGTCTCGCTTTATCGGAACCCCCTGAATGAGTTGCTTCGCTAGTTCGTCAGCATTGATTTCCTGTAATGAAGGAAGAATATCCAAAGCTCCTTCAGTGTGGCAAATCTCCTGCAATAAGCTGCTGCGTGCCGTATCATTCGTCAAAACATCGCCTAATAAATCCTTCACTTCAAAGCAGCGACTAACTTTTGATAGCACGCCTTTTAGTTGCTGGTATTCTTTTCCGGCAACAGCCAGATTCAGTATATCGCTATACAGTGCCCGCTTAGCAGTTTCCGGTGTCATTTCCTCTACTTCGAGCCCCGGTGTATGTACAATAACGCCTTCGAGTTCCCCAAACTCTGAAGTTACGTTTACTTTTAGTCTTTCAGACATCATTAACCCCTTTCTTAAGTTTGGCACAAATATAGCAACTCTAAACCGGAAGATAATCTGAAACTTCTATGATTCATTTCAGGTTAAATAACATGTGATTATCTTCGTATTTTGAATGATGAAACAGCTGTTGATTACCTCCATATTTGTTTTGATTTTGTCTGGGTTTGGATTCGGACAGGAACCTGATACACTTCATTTTCTGGAAGGAATTGAAGAGAATGGAGATACGCTGCCGCATCAGGATTTACAAACGATATCCGTGTATCCAAAAATTGTTTTTAAGTCGAAAAGGCGGGAGCGACGTTATTATCGACTTGAACGGAAAGTAAAAAAAGTATATCCCTATGCTCAAAAGGCAGCCGAGTTACTTAAAAAATATGAGGATGAATATTTAGCAGCCGAAAGCAGGCGCGAGCAAAAAAAATACATCAAGAAGGTTGAGGAAGAGTTGTTTGATGAATACGGCGATGAGTTGAAAAAGCTGTCGATTTCTGAAGGTCGGATCTTGATCAAACTGATTGATCGGGAAACCGGGCATACCTCTTATGAGTTAATCAAAGATTTAAAAGGAGGATTGGTCGCCTTTTTTTGGCAGGGTGTGGCTCGGATTTTTGGAAACAATTTAAAGGATGAATATGATCCGGTTGAGGAGGATATTCTGATTGAGCAAATTATTTTTAAAATTGAAGCTGGTATCATATAAAACAATGGTGGTTGATGATGAAATCGAAGCGTGTTTTTATTGCAATAAACGTTGAATTAAGTTCTGATCTTAGTCGTGTTTTTCAAGAACTGAAAGACGAACTGGAAAGTGACCGAATTCGGTGGGTGCCTGAAAATAACTTTCATATTACCTTGCGATTTCTGGGTGATCTTCAGCCAGATCAGATAGAAATCGTGAAATTGATTTTGGATGAGGTTTGCTCCAAAAAAAGAGCTTTTGTTTTCAAATTGTATCAGGTTGATTTTTTCAAACACCGGGGAAATCCTTCTGTGTTATTTTTCAATTTAGATCGCGTTGAAGATTTTGTTTGTTTGTCCGGCACCATTCAGAAAAGGTTGAATGAGAAAGGTATTTCTTCGAACAAAAAGTTTACTCCGCATTTAACATTGGCACGACTAAAGGAAATTAAAGATCTTTCTAATTTTTATCATGTCGTTGATAAATACAGGGAAATACCGACTCAGGAAATAAAGGCGGATCGAGTTATTTTTTATGAGAGTGTTTTAAAGCCTTCCGGAGCTGAATACCATGTTTTAGATGAATATCAATTGTCATAAAAAGCGCATCTCTAAAAAAAAAAAACTTGCTGCAATCTGGTTTGAATTTAGAAAATGAAAAGTATCTAAAATTCATTTGTTTGTAAATTGCTTTCAGACTTGTTTTGCTGTTTTAAAATATGTTGTTCTTCGGTTTCACCAATTAACTACTTGCCGTCTCCTTTAAAGCAAGCTATGGCCGTATAGATGAGTATTTTAAAATCGATATACAAAGAGATGTTTTTGAGGTAAACCATGTCGTATGGAAGCCGTTCAAGCATTTCATTCAGTGTCGAAGCGTAGCCATATTTAACTTGCCCCCACGATGTAATGCCAGGCCTTATTTTATGCAGGTGCGTATAGTGCGGTGCTATTTTAACAAGCTGGTCAATGAAATATTTACGTTCTGGGCGAGGTCCAACCAACGACATTTCGCCTATAATGACATTGTAAAATTGCGGTATTTCATCCAAATGGGTTCGCCGTAGAAACTGTCCAATTTTTGTTATCCGATCATCGTGATGGCTGGATAATTTTGGGCCATTCGTCTCTGCATTATGAATCATGGTGCGAAACTTGTAAATTGTAAATGGCTTGCCGAATCGTCCAATACGCTTTTGCGTGTATAAAACCGGTCCCTTATTCTCCAGCTTTATGAGTAGGCCAATAAGCAAGAAAGCCGGAAGAAAAATGATGATTGCCAGAATTGAAAAGCTAACATCGATCAATCGTTTCATATTGGCTTGCCAGGCCGACATGATGCCGTTTGAGATTTTTAAAAGTGGGCTGCTAAAAATGCCGTTCGTCTTTGTATTGCCCGAGAGCAGGTCAAAGAGGTCGGGAATTCCCCAGATGGTCAAAGTTCGACTTTGTAATCTGGTTAAAATCGACGACAGTAACTCGTGTTGAGCTGATTCAATGGCGATGACCACTTCTTCCACATCGTATTTATCGGTAATTCCTGAAAACTCATAAATTGAACCTAGCTTCGGTAAATGCTTCTCCAGCGGGTATTGTTCGCTTTCATCAACACTTAAAAAGCCGATAAATTTGTACCCGGCAGGTCGAATTTGGGTGTTTAACTCCTTGTATATTTTTAAAGCTTTCTCATCTCCGCCAACTAATAGTGTGTTAAATCCAAACTTCCGATTATGAATCCGATGAATAATCCGACTGGTTTGTATTAAGCGAAAAATATAGGTTAAGCCAAAATGAAGCCCCAAAAGCGTGAGGAATAAACTGTAGTAGTTTTTATACGAGCCGATAAAGTCGTCCAGCATCAGTGCAAAAAAGATTATTACAACACCAACCAGCGAAGTCAAAAAGGTTTGCCCCAGTTCAATTAATCTTGATTTGCGATAAATATTACTGTAGTAGCCGGTAATGTAGTAAAACAAAATCCACAATGCCGGTATAATAATTAGGCCCAGAAAAAAACGATTATTAAACTCAAGCGGAACGTCTGTTCCGAAATATTGAGGTTCAATATAAAGCTTACGGTAAATGTAAAACAGAATCCAGCTTGCAGCTGCTGCAAACAAGTCAAAAAATAAGTACTTGGCAACTTGTACCTTCTTGCTCATTAGAAAGCGGAGTTTTGTCTGGTCAATTCTTCAGTGTTTAGTAGTTCGAAAACGACAAAACACCTTATTTATTGCGGCAAAAATAGGCTTTTTACGTCAAGGGTGTATTGTTCAGGTACTTTAATTTATCCTTGATTTCATTTAACGATGTCAAAGCTTCTTCTAACTCGCTAAGTGATATAATAATAGCCGGATTTTTCTGAATGGAATGAATGAAATTCTGAAGGGCATTCTTTTCCGTGCTCTGGATCGCACGATTTTCGATATGGTTGGAAGGCAATGAGATAATTGACTCATCATTTTGAAAAATCTCAATAAACGAGTGCTTGCTGCTGAATTTTTCGCTCAGGTCAATTTGGGCAATTGAGCCGGTCGAGAACGAAATCCGCAAATTAATTAGGCTCAATTGGTTTTCTCCTTCTAGCGCAAAAACATCAATTCGTTTAATTTCGCTCTTTTCAATGGTTTTGAGATAAAGCAAGAGGCTTAGAAACTGTTTTTCAAATTCCTCCGGATCAAGTTTGAGCCTGATGCTAATTAGCTTGAGCTTGGTTAAATGATCCAGAATTTGAATATTTTCACTGACATAGGTGAGCGGATTGAAGATCATCAGACATGTCCCGGCTTCGTTCACCAAGTTAATTAGTTGACGGGTTTCGTAGATTGACAGTGCCGGAACAGATCGTAAAAAAAGATGATTACTCTTTTTGATTCCCATTTGAATTAAATCAAAAGAAGGCTGGTCAACATCAATATAACAAGCATCCGAATTGGTAATCAGTTCTTCAATGGTATATTTCTGGTGACTATTGTCTTGACTTACAATGTCATCCACAATTCCGGTAATCTTGAAACTTTTAAAATGTTGGATCAACTTTATTGATGCTGATGGCGAAGCCACCTTTGAAAGAATTCCGATTCTGATCATAGCTGCAAATTAGAAATAAAAAGCTATTTTAATGGGCTCAAAATGCCAGAACTTTTCAACGCTTTTTGTTGATAATGTTGAGTATTCAGCGTTGCGCGAAACAAGCATTTTGAACTATTTTTACAAAAAAACTAAAAACAGATGGATTCCCGCGACAGTTTAAGACATCAGGGCTTACGAAAACGCTTAATCGATGGCATTCGAATAAAAGGAGTCCGGGATCAACGGGTATTGGATGCCATTGCCAAAGTTCCACGCCATTTATTTATGGATAGCAGCTTTATTCAGTTTGCATACAAAGACCAGGCTTTCCCGATTGGTGCCGGCCAAACAATATCTCAGCCATATACAGTTGCTTTTCAATCTCAATTGCTTGATATTCAGCCCAACGAAAAAACACTGGAAGTGGGCACCGGAAGTGGTTATCAGGCAGCCGTTTTGGTTGAAATGGGAGCTCAGGTTTACACCATCGAACGTCAGCGGGAGTTGTTCCTGAAAGTGCAGGTGCTGTTGCCAGAACTGGGGTACCACCCCAAATTCTTTTTTGGCGACGGCTACAAGGGACTGCCCACTTATGGGCCTTTCGATAAAATTATAATTACCGCCGGAGCACCGATGATTCCTCAGGACTTGTTGATGCAGCTTCGGATTGGAGGCGTTTTGGTAGCACCAATAGGGCCAACAGAAAAACAGATTATGTACAAAGTTACCCGGGTTTCCGAAGATGAATTTGAAAAGGAAAAGCACGGAACATTTGTTTTTGTTCCGATGTTAAAGGGAACAACAAACTAATAGTAAAATGATTCAAGTTAAAAAGTTTACATTCAATCCAATCCAGGAAAATACCTACATACTTTACGATGACACCAAGGAATGTATTATTGTTGACGCAGGGTGTTTCTTTGATTATGAATGTCAGGAATTGGATAAATTTATAGCAGAGAACCAACTAAAACCGGTTAAGTTGGTGAATACCCATTGTCATTTCGACCATATTTTGGGAATCAACCATTGCCGGGCAAAGTATAATATTCCTTTTTATGCGCACGAAGAAGATGCCTTTTTAGTAGCGGGCATTGTGGCGAGTGGCGATCGGTTTGGAGTTCCCGTGGAACCTGTTGATCCGGCAGACCACTTCTTGAACGAGGGAGACCAGGTTACTTTTGGTGAATCAACCCTGGATGTTATTCATGTTCCGGGTCACGCTCCGGGTCACGTAGTTTTGCATCAGCCGAGTCAGCAGTTTATGCTGGCAGGCGACGTCCTGTTTTACGGAAGCATTGGTCGCACCGATCTTCCAAAAGGTAATTTCGAGCAGCTGATAAGCAACATTAAAACCAAGTTGTTTTTACTCCCCGGCGAAACAGTAGTTTACAGTGGGCATGGTCCCGAAACGAGCATTGGGTTTGAGAAGGAGAACAACCCCTTTCTTATTGACTAATAAGAGCTTTGTAAACGGATAAAAATCATTTTTTTATCCGCATCTTCTATATAGTATTGTCTCAAATTTCAGAAATACATACAAAACATGGGAAGTGATAAATTTGTAGTCCGTCATATTGGGCCTCGTGATTCGGATATAATAGCTATGCTGGAGGCCATTGGTGTATCTTCTTTGGATGAACTGATTGATCAGGCGGTGCCTGCAAACATCCGGATGGAGGAACCACTTCAGTTAGCTGATGGCTTAACTGAACGAAAATATTACCGCCGGATTCACGATCTGGCTAAAATGAATAAGGTCTTTAATACCTACATTGGAATGGGCTATTACGACACCATTACTCCAGCTGTAGTTCTTCGGAATGTGTTGGAAAATCCGGTGTGGTACACTTCATATACTCCGTATCAGGCTGAAATTTCACAAGGTCGGCTGGAAGCCTTGTTGAATTACCAAACCATGGTTTGTGAATTAACCGGCATGGAATTGGCCAATGCGTCATTACTTGATGAAGCTACCGCTGCGGCAGAAGCTATGGTATTGATGTTTAACTCCCGATCACGGGCAAAAGCGAAAGCTGGTGCCAGCGTGGTTCTTGTTGATAAGCACATTTGGCCTCAAACGCTCGATGTATTGCAAACGCGGGCAACTCCATTAGATATTGATTTGAAAATTGGGAAAGCTTCTGACTTTTCGTTTGATGAAAATATCATTGGGGTGATTGTTCAGTACCCAAATTCAGATGGCGAAATTTTGTCCTATGCTGATTTGGTTGAACAAGCGCATGCCGTTGATGCAAAGGTTGCTGTGGCAACCGACTTGCTAGGCCTTTCCTTACTGACTCCTCCGGGAGAATGGGGTGCCGATGTGGTTTTTGGAAACTCGCAACGCTTTGGAGTACCCATGGGATATGGGGGTCCACATGCGGCATTTTTTGCTGCTCGTGCTGATTTCAAACGAAATATGCCGGGACGTATCATTGGTGTTTCAAAAGATAAACATGGCAACCATGCTTTGCGAATGGCTTTGCAAACTCGTGAGCAACATATTAAGAGGGAGCGTGCAACATCAAATATTTGCACGGCGCAAGCACTTTTGGCAACAATGGCTGGGTTTTATGGTGTTTATCACGGACCGGAAGGAATTCGTGCGATTGCTGACCGGGTGCATTGCATTGCTGTTTTACTCGATAACGAAATTACTGCGCTTGGTTATCAGCAACTCAATGCCAATTACTTTGATACCATTCGATTTGCGTTGCCAAAACACGTAAAACGTGAAGATATTGAATGGTTGTCGCACGAGCTGGAAATGAATTTCCGCTACCTGGAAAATGGAGAAGTTGGACTGAGTATTGACGAAACAACCAATCTAGATGATATCAACTGGATGATAGAAGTGTTTGCCAAAGCGGCAAATAGATCTTATCCAAACATTGTAAATTATCCGGAAGAAGCCAATATCGATAAAGATTTTTTGCGAACTTCTGCTTTCATGCAGCAGGACGTATTCAATAAATACCGATCCGAAACGGAAATGCTTCGGTACATTAAACGCTTGGAACATCGCGATATATCGCTGACGCACTCCATGATTCCATTGGGATCGTGCACGATGAAACTGAATGCGGCTACTGAAATGCTGCCATTAAGTTGGTTTGAGTTTGGAAGCATTCATCCATTTGTACCCAAAAACCAGGCGCGTGGTTATCAGGAAATGATGGAGGAACTGCGCCGTGATTTAGCCGAGATAACTGGTTTTTCAGATGTTAGTTTGCAGCCGAACTCAGGTGCAGCCGGCGAATATGCAGGTTTAATGGTAATCCGAGAATATCACTTGAGTAGAGGTGATGAGCAACGGAATGTTGTTCTGATTCCATCTTCGGCTCACGGAACAAACCCGGCGAGTGCAGTGATGGCAGGAATGAAAGTTGTTGTTGTGCCTTGCGATGAAAAAGGAAATATTGATGTGGAGGAACTTCGGCAGAAAGCGGAAGAGTTCAAAGATTCGCTGTCGGCGTTTATGGTAACTTACCCTTCAACGCACGGTGTTTTTGAAGCATCAATCGTTGAGATGTGTGAAATCATTCATCAAAATGGAGGGCAGGTGTACATGGATGGTGCCAACATGAATGCGCAGGTTGGCTTAACCAATCCAAAGCGTATTGGCGCAGACGTTTGTCACTTGAATCTGCATAAAACATTTGCAATCCCACATGGAGGTGGTGGCCCCGGTGTTGGGCCAATTGCTGTGGCTGAACACCTGGTCGACTTTTTACCCTCCCATCCGGTGATGAATAACGGACATGTGGGAATTTCAGCTGTTTCGGCCGCTCCCTGGGGAAGTGCTTCGGTACTGCCAATTACGTATGGTTACATCAAAATGTTGGGTGCCGACGGATTGACCCAGGCCACGAAAATCGCTATATTAAATGCCAACTATATCGCCAGCCAATTGAAAGATTCATACGGAATTTTATATGTTGGAGAAGAGGGCAGAGTGGCTCATGAAATGATTTTAGAATGCCGTCATTTTAAAGCTGACTCAGGAATTACTGAGGCGGATATCGCTAAACGATTGATGGATTATGGCTTCCACGCACCAACCTTGTCTTTTCCCGTACACGGTACGTTGATGATTGAACCAACTGAAAGTGAATCGAAAGAAGAGCTTGACCGATTTATCTCTGCATTAAAGTCAATTTACAAAGAGATTCAGGCTATCATTAAAGGAGAATCTGATCAAGTGGATAATCCGTTGAAGAATGCACCGCATACTGCTGAAACGGTGGTTGCAGACAAATGGGAGCACTCATACACTCGTCAGCAAGCTGCGTTTCCTTTACCCTATTTGGTTGAAAATAAGTACTGGCCTCCTGTTGGACGTGTTGACGATGCTTATGGAGATCGCAATCTGATGTGTACCTGCGATCCGATCGAAACTTATCAATAATCGATATTACATGGCTGCTGTTTTGTATCTTTACAGCAGCCATTTTTTATACCCATGATTGTTTATCCCATTGCAAAAATAAATTTAGGCTTGCTGATCACGGAGAAGCGGGCAGACGGGTTTCATAACCTTGAAACCATTTTTTATCCGGTTCCTGTCCAGGATGCCTTGGAGGTTGTGCATGCGAGTGAGTTTCAAATAACCATTACCGGTATTGATTTGCAGGAAGATCCGACCTCAAATCTCGTAGTGAAAGCTTATCGGTTACTAAAGGATGATTATGACTTACCGCCGGTTCGTATTCATTTACACAAAAATATTCCGGTTGGAGCAGGACTTGGCGGCGGATCGGCTGATGCTTCGTACATGTTGAAATTGTTAAATGACTTATTTCAGTTAAAACTTGACCAACAGAAACTAATGGACTATGCTTTGAAATTAGGCAGCGATTGTCCGTTTTTTATTGAACCAAAGCCTGCTTTTGCAAGGGGCAGGGGAGAACGACTGGAGGAGATTCCGCTTGATCTGTCCGGCTATTATTTGGTGCTTGTAAAGCCTCCGGTTCATGTTTCTACTGCCGAGGCATATCAGCATGTTCGTCCTGCTCAAAGTCGCATATCGCTAAAGGCATTATCAAAATTTCCGATGCGCCGTTGGCAGGGTAATGTAACCAACCAGTTTGAAAAATATGTGTTCGGCGAACATCCTGAGGTTGGCGAAATTAAGCAGAAACTATATGACATGGGCGCGATTTTCTCGTTAATGTCGGGTAGTGGATCCGCTGTATTTGGATTGTTTCGTGCCGAAAAAAAATCCATTCGGTCTTCTTTTCTGGAGAGCTATCAGCTATTCATTCAGAAGCTTTAGTTGGTGTTTTAGACTTCATTCAAAGCTGTTTACACACTTTAACATCTTGAGATTTAACTGTTGTGCTTTTTGTTAGTCTATTAAAACAGCAAACAATTAGAAACACAAACAAGTAAGTTTTAAGGTTATGAAAACAAAATTTGGGAAATTAGTTTTAGTAATTGCAGTAGTCGTCTTAACCGGAGTTCAAGCAAAATCATCAGGTTTATTAAGCAGTGTTGAAGTTGAACCAGAACTGGAAATTGAAAGTTGGATGGTGGATGCAGCATTTTGGAATGATGGGTTAATTGATTTAACTCCAGCTACCGAAAAGAGTTTATCTATTGAAAAATGGATGTATGATGATGTGTATTGGAAGTGATACTTTAGTTAAATTTTAATTGGTGTCGGGTAAACAGAAAATAAAAAGAGAAGGGGTTTTCGCCCCTTCTCTTTTGTTATAATCGTTTGATTTCTATCATCAAATGTTTTTTCGGGATTTTTTGTCCCGGTTTAACATGTATCTTTACAATTTTACCATCAAAAGGCATTTGTACATTGTTGTGCATTTTCATTGCTTCCAAAATCAAAAGGCTGTCGCCTTCTTTTAATTTCTCACCGGGTTTTACGTGAACATCAATAATTGATCCCGGCATGAAAGAAAAAACATGATTTTCATTTGGGTACTCCCAAACTGGACGATTGATGTACTTTTGCGTATATTCTGTCTTGTATACGGCACTATGTACAATTATCGTATCGTATTGCTTTTCTTCAACTTTTTTCTCAGCCATACTATTAAAATTTCGATTAAAACGGTGGAATTCCGTGCTTCTTGTTTGGTCCCATTACCGATTTGTTTGCAGAAACCTGTAAAGCATGTAAGAGCATCTTGCGTGTATCTTCAGGCTCAATAACTTCGTCGATATATCCCTTACCTGCAGCGACATATGGGTTAGCAAATTTTTCTTTGTATTCATCAATTTTAATCTGGCGCATAGCGTCCGGATCTTCTGCTTCGGCAATTTCTTTGCGGAATACAATGTTTGCAGCACCCTCAGGTCCCATAACAGCAATCTCGGCAGTAGGCCATGCGAAAACAAAGTCGGCACGCAAGTGGCGTGAGTTCATCGCAATGTAACCACCTCCATAGGCTTTTCTAATAATAACTGTAATTCGAGGAACGGTAGCTTCACTATATGCATATAGAATTTTTGCACCGTGACGAATAACTCCAGCATGCTCCTGATCAACTCCCGGCAAGTAGCCCGGTAAATCTTCAAGAGTGATAATTGGAATATTGAATGCGTTACAGTAGCGAATAAAACGAGCAGCTTTATCAGAACTGTCACAATCCAAAACACCTGCTAGCACTTTAGGCTGGTTGGCAACAAAACCAACAGTTTCTCCATTTAGTCGTCCAAACCCGATCACAATATTTGGCGCAAACAATTCCATGATTTCGAAGAACTCGGATTTGTCGGTGATGGCCTCAATAATATCCCGAATGTCATAAGGCATTTTAGGATCACTTGGAACGATATTCTCGACTTTTTTTCTTCTCTTTGGATTGGCAGGCTCAACTCTGGTAGCCTTCTGTTTATTGTTCCATGGAAGAAATTCCATGAGCTTTTTGATTTGATCAAAACATTCCAATTCACTTTCGGCATAGAAATGAGCATTTCCGGTAATTTCGGCATGTACTTTTGCTCCACCCAAAGCTTCCATTGAAATTTCTTCACCCAAAACAGTTTTAATAACACTTGGGCCTGTGATAAACATTTTTGAAATGTTATTTACCACAAAAACAAAGTCGGTTAATGCAGGAGAATAAACTGCTCCACCGGCGCAGGGGCCAAGAATAACCGAAATTTGTGGAATAACACCGGAGGCCAGTGTGTTTCTGAAGAAAATTTCGCCATACCCAGCCAGTGAGTTCACACCTTCCTGGATTCTGGCACCACCCGAATCGTTGATTCCAATTAGTGGTACTCGCATTTTCAAGGAGTGGTCCATAATTTTGGTGATCTTACGTGCGTGCATCAATCCCAGCGATCCACCGGCAACGGTAAAGTCTTGAGCAAAGATGCAGATGGGAGCACCATGAATGGTTCCTGTTCCGATGATAACACCATCGCCATGCAATTTTTTATTTTCCATATCAAAATCGCGTGCAACATGTTCAACGAACAGATCATACTCGTGAAATGAACCCTCATCAAGGATGTATAAAATACGTTCGCGGGCAGTGAGTTTCCCCATTGCAACTTGTTTCTCAATGGCTTTTTCTCCGCCACCCTTGAGAACTTCACTTTTCCTTTTTCTAAGGTCCAGGATATTCCGTTTCAACGACATATCATTTAGTTTTAATTAAAAAAAATGCTCCGGCAAAATCCGGAGTTTGAAAAATAGTTGATTTTTTTTCTTTTTAAGAAGTGTCAAAATTATAACTTTTTCACACATCAAGGAATTATTTCACAACATTATACCCTATGGGCTTACGTGTGGCTTGTAATTTGGTTTTGAACAATTAATTGAATGGTTTGAAGGTTCATTTATCGGCTTCCCATTTTGTATAAATAAGCGGCCAAGGCTCCAAAAATCATGTTCGGAATCCAAGCTGCCAAAGGAGGGGAGACGGCCCCCGAAAGTGCAAAAACGGTCGATATCTGCATAAACATGATGTATGTGAATACGAGTAAAATTCCCAATCCTAAATGAAATCCAATACCTCCTTTTACTTTTCTGGATGCCAGCGATGCTCCGATTAATGTAAGTATAAAAGCAGAGAATGGCCCGGAAAGTCGCTTGTGTTTTTCAATCTCAAATTCAAGGGTGTTTACTCCTCGTAGCTTCATGTCTTTTATTTCTTCGTTCAGCTTGGGGAGTGTCATCGTTTCAACAATGTTTTTCACAACCCGGTAATCTTCCGGCGACATATTAAGCGTTGAGTCCATTTCTGTGCCCGTTGTTAAAGTTTCTTCGTATCCATCAAAATCGCGGATGACGTAATTGTGTATCACCCATTTTTTTTCTTCCCGATCCCATTTGACATAGTCGGCCTGTAGCTTTGATTTTAGTTTTCCTTCTGCAAACTCCTCAATTGTAAACCGGTGGCCGACATCACTCGAGGTATTGTAACTGCTGATGTATATATAAACTCCGGGTGATATTTGACGGTGAATATTTCGTTCGTTATAACTGCGGTTCGAATCGATGTACGTATTCCGAAAATCGATTCGCTTTTTGTTTGAAGGAGGAATGATATAGTTGCCAAGTGTATACGAAAACAGAGCGATAATAAATGCGCCAACCATGTATGGAAGCATTAGTCGCCGGTAGGAAACCCCACTACTCAGGATGGCAATAATCTCTGAATTGTATGCCATTTTGGAGGTGAAATAAATAACAGCAATAAAGGTAAAAAGCGAACTGAATAGGTTGGCAAAAAATGGGATGAAGTTCATGTAATAATCAAAGACGATCGCGTTTAAAGGCGCATCTTTTGAGATAAATTCATCCAGATTTTCAGAAATGTCAAACACCATTGCAATACTAATGATGAGTGCAATAGCGTAAAAGAACGTTCCCAGAAATTTCTTAATAATATAGAAGTCAATTGTCTTTAGTCCTGATATTTTCATATCCACCACTAATTTTTCTGAGAATTTATAATCGGGTTCCTAATTTCGGTATCATTTCTTCTTTCCAATCTTTAAACGTGTTCGCCAATATTTGCTTTCGGGCTTCTTTTACCAACCATAAATAAAAAGCCAGATTATGTTGGCTGGCTATTTGAGATCCCAGCATTTCGCTGGAAACAATTAGATGACGTAAAAAAGCCTTTGAATATTGCGTGTCTACAAAAGAAGTTCCATCTGCGTCAATCGGAGAGAAATCATCGGCCCATTTTCTGTTTTTTATATTGATCAGTCCGTTCTTTGTGAAAAGCATCCCGTTACGACCGTTTCTGGTTGGCATTACGCAGTCAAACATATCAATACCCCGGTCAATGGCTTGCAAAATATTGATTGGAGTTCCCACTCCCATCAGGTAACGAGGCTTTTCCTTTGGCAGAATTGGCGTAACCACTTCAATCATGGCGTACATATCTTGTTCAGTTTCACCTACCGAAAGGCCGCCAATGGCGTATCCATCACTTGGGATATTCGTCACAAATTTAGCCGCTGCTTCTCGCAAATCCGGATAAACAGCTCCTTGCACAATTGGAAACAGCGATTGGGTGTGTCCATACAACGGTTTTGTTTTTTCCATTTGGTTTACACAACGATCAAGCCAACGTTGGGTGAGCTCCAGCGATTTTTTAGCGTAATCATATTCAGCATCGCCGGGTGTGCATTCGTCAAAAGCCATAATGATGTCGGCTCCAATCTTTCGCTGAATGTCAATGACACTTTCCGGTGTAAATAAATGACGCGAGCCATCAATGTGGGACTGAAATTTTGCTCCTTCCTCCGTGAGTTTTCGAATATCGCCCAATGAAAAGACCTGATAGCCACCGCTGTCGGTTAAAATTGGGCCATTCCATCCGTTAAATTTGTGCAGTCCGCCCGCTTCTTCAATAATTGCAGTTCCGGGGCGCAAATACAAATGATAAGTATTTCCAAGGATAATCTGGGCTTGAATATCTTCGTGTAAATCCTTAACATGAATGCCTTTTACAGACCCAGCCGTTCCGACCGGCATAAAAATCGGAGTTTCAATTTTCCCATGTCCCGTCTCCAGTGTTCCTGCCCGGGCGCAGCTGTTAACTGCTTGATGATGAAGCGTAAAATCCATGCACTTATTTTTGAGTGCTCAAAGATAGGCATAAAAGTTAAACGGCCAGAGAATACCTGTTTTCTGTACGAGTTAAAATAGTTTAAAAATGATGTTTATATAGTCTGCGCGATTGTTATTTTTGCTGTTAAAATCAAAATATGATTCTTGATTTCTTTGACCGAACAGGCACGGAATGGATTGCTCCGGCTATTTTCTTTTTTTCGGTTCTGACTGAGCTCTTTTTTCTGTTGTTTTTCTATCTGAGGCTACTGTTTCAGAAAAGAACTGCGGATACGCTGCTTGAGATGCCGATGAGCATTTGTATGTGTGTGCGTAACGAGGAGGAGCAAATTGAAGAGGTCTTAACCCGGCTTCTGAAGCAGAACTATTCTAATTTCGAAATTATTTTGGTTGATGATTTTTCAGAAGACAACACCATTCAAAAAGTTGCTCAGTTGGCTAAGAGATTTCCTAAGCTGAAATTTACTTCGATCAATCAGGAAACAAATTTTTCTGAAAAACTGGCCATTAACCTGGCCATGAAGGCAGCAAGTTCGGAGCAGATGATTATGTTGCCTCCTGATATTGGAGAGATTGATCCTAACTTTCTTAAAAAGATGAACGATCTTTCAGACGAATCAGATTTTCTGATTAACTATTCAAACATCATCCCTCAGAAGAAATTCATCAATAAACTGATTCGGATAGAGCGCTTCTTGTCGTTTTTAAATTCAGCAGCTTATTCTTTGGCTGGAATCCCTGTCTTTTTTAATGATACAAACGTTCTTTTTAAAAAGACAGTCTATTTTCAACAGTCGGGTTTCCGCGGAAAAATGAACTGTCATTTTGGGAACCTGGAGCTCATTTTTAACGACCGATTTAAGAAGAAAGTACATGTTTCGATTGAACCGGAAACTTTTGTCAGGGAGAATGCTACTCATCAAAAGGGGGATTTTTCAGGATTGTTGAAAAAGAAAATTCGTTTGAATCAGCAAGTTGGATTTGGAAAACGCCTTATTCAATGGGTTGAGGACTTTGGCAAGCTAGCCTTAATGATATCGTTGACTTGGATGTTGGTTACTGAACCTGCAAATTGGTTATTTGTTTCAATTCCCATGGTAGTCTTAATCGGCCTCCAGATTTTTATCATTAAAAGAATGACTACCCATTTGCAGGAAAGGAAAATCTTTTTATCTTCGTTAGCATACGTTTATGTTCGGCCGGTTCTGTATTTTGTCAGGGCTTTCGAAATTTATTTATACGATAAAAGGATTAAAAGTAATAAATGGAATTGAACCCCAATTTATCAGATAAGGCTCAACAAGATTTTGCCTTGGTTGAATCCGCACTAAAAGGGGATGAAAAAGCATTTGCAAAGCTTCTTAGTAAATACAAAGATGCCATTTATTTCATGTTGCTGAAAATGGTTAATAATAAAAGTGATGCTGAAGATTTGACCATTGAAGCATTTGGAAAAGCTTTTAAAAATCTTCATCAATATTCTCCGAGTTACGCATTTAGCACGTGGCTTTTTAAAATTGCCTCAAATAATTGCATCGATTTTTTGCGTAAAAAGAAAGGAGTTCACGTCTCGATTGAGAATAGCCAGGATGGTAATGATAATGAGCAATCAGTGAGGTTGAAATCGAAAGATCCCGATCCGGAAGAGAAGTTGATCCGCATTCAAAAAGCCATTTTGCTACGTCGCATCGTTCATAAGTTAAAGCCTCGTTACCGAACCTTGGTGGAGCTCAGGTACTTCCGGGAGTTTTCTTACGAAGAGATTGCCAAGGAACTTGATTTGCCGCTTGGTACGGTAAAAGCACAATTGTTTCGTGCCCGGGAAATGCTTTTTAAAATGATTGAATCTACCGAAATGGACGATCACGAGTCCTAATCGTATTCCAATCCAGTTATTGTTTTAAAGAACCGTATTCATAAATTCTGTCAATTCATTTCTTGCCCAAAAAGCGAAGTTTTATGGAAATCATCAAAAAATATTTTCCTGATTTAACAGCTCATCAAATTGAACAATTTAGTCGGTTGGAGTCACTTTATCAGGAGTGGAATGAAAAAATTAATGTGATATCGCGAAAAGATATTGATCAATTATATGAACGTCATGTGTTGCATTCGTTGGGAATAGCCCGATACATTCAGTTTGCTCCGGGAACATCGGTTATGGATGTAGGATGTGGTGGTGGATTTCCCGGGATTCCGTTGGCCATATTATTTCCCAAGACGAATTTCTTTTTGGTCGATTCGATTGCAAAAAAAATAAAAGTAGTGGAAGAAGTTAGTTCAGCCTTGGGACTAAAAAATTTGAAGGCTCAACAAAACAGGGCTGAGAAAGTGAGCGGACAATTTGATTTTGTGGTGAGCCGTGCTGTTACCGCCTTTCCGAAATTTGTATCGCTGGTTCGAAAGAAGATTGCGGTGAATCAAAAAAACACGTTGACAAATGGCATTCTATATCTCAAGGGAGGCGATTTTGACGAAGAGCTAAAACCATTTAACTCAAAAGTGAAGATTTATAATCTGAGCGATCAATTTGACGAAGAGTTTTTTGAAACTAAAAAGTTGATTCACTTGCCCTTGCGCTAGCGGTTGATTTCTTTCGTTGGTTTTTGAACCCAGGCTAGATCTCCAACGATGGGATCGCCCGGATATTCTGCCGAGCATTTTCATGTCCGCTTGGCGTAAATCCATCTCTATTGAGTAAGAAAAACAGCTAGCTTGTGAGCCTTTCTAATTTTACAGTGCTATGTGTGGAATTGATTGTGGAACAAATAGAAGAAAATAGTTATCAATATTTTGGATGGAATAAAAAAAGGATTATTTTTGCAGTCCGAAATAAAACAAGAGTAGAATTACACATAAAAATATTGACAAATGAAAAGGACATTTCAACCATCAAACAGAAAGCGCAAAAATAAACATGGTTTTCGCGAAAGAATGTCTTCTGTCAGCGGTCGTAAAGTATTAAAATTACGTCGTGCAAAAGGAAGAAAGAAATTGACTGTTTCTGACGAGCCTCGTCACAAGCGTTAAGCTGTAGGCAGCAGTAAAATTTAAGATACATACAAAAACCGTCTCAAATCTGATTTGAGACGGTTTTTGTTTTGCCATTTTTTCTGATTCTACACAAAAAAATGGGCACTCAACGAGCACCCATAATTCTTTTCTGTCAATCTATATTTCTTACAGTAGTGCGTCTACTTTGGTTGCTAAAGCCGATTTTGGTGCTGCTCCAACGTGTTTGTCAACTATTTCGCCATTTTTAAAAAACAAGATGGTTGGAATATTGCGGATGCCAAACTTGGTTGCGGTTTCAGGGTTGCTGTCTACATCTACTTTGGTAACCAGTAATTTTCCATCATAATCTTGCGACAATTCTTCAACAACAGGAGCTACCATGCGACAAGGTCCGCACCATTCAGCCCAAAAATCAACTAAAACCGGTTTGTCTGATTTAAGTACAATTTCTTCAAAGTTTGCATCATTTACTTCTTGTGCCATAATTCAAATATTTTTATGAGTAATTATTCTATTTTAAGCTGCAAAGCTAATTAATTTTAAAATTCAGATTTTTATGATCGCGGAAAAACTTTTCCAATTCGCGAGTCATTTCAACCCTCGTGTTTCTTGAAAACAGGTTAACCATACTTTTTGTTTCTGAATCCCAGATATTAAATCGCAAAAGAGCTTTTCCCTTATTTTTTATACTAATGCTTTCAATTTCCTGAATCAATGTGGGTGTAACAACTTGAAGAGGAACTTGTAGGGTAACTGTCTTGATGTTATTTTTTCTTATTTCAGAAAGAAGCTCGATACTTCGGATTTTAAATTCCAGCTGGTCGGAGTTAAAGCGAGGTTGAACCTGACCTTTTATCATTAGAAAGAGTCCGGTTTTACTGTATTTTGAAAATTCGACATAATTTCTCCCAAAAAAGAAGAACGTGTAGGAATCGGAATAGTCCGATAAGGTTAGCGTGCTGTATGGTTTTCCCGTTTTTCCAACTGCTTCCCGGCTTTCAGTAACCATACCGGCAAATGTAATATCTCTTCCCTGGAGGGTTTCAATATTGTTGTTAAGATCTTTCAGTGCAAATTCCTTGCTGGTGAAATTATCAATCTCCAATTTGTAATCGTCCAGCGGGTGTGCCGAAAGATAAATACCGATCAATGCTTTTTCTTTTTCCAGAAGCACAATTTTTGGCCACTCCTGAACATTTGGTATGTCAGGCGTTTTAACCGCCTGTGCTGACATTGCTTCGCCAAATAGCGACTGCTGGGCGTTGTTGCTTTCCAGTTGCATCTGCTGCCCGTATTTCACTATTCTTTCAATAAAAGAGGGTTCGTTTTCTTCGTTGCTTGCGAAAAGCTGGCTGCGTTTCAGTCCAAAGCTATCAAACGCTCCGGCCATGGCAAGCCCTTCCAGGTTCTTTTTATTGACGGTGTGCAGATTCACCCGTTCAACAAAATCGAAAATGGAAGTAAATAATCCTTCTTTGCGGGCTTTCACGATATCGGACACCGCGCCAGCTCCAACACCTTTAATGGCTGCCATTCCAAAGCGAACGTGACCTTCCTTGTTTACCATGAACTTGTTGAAACTTTCGTTTACATCCGGTCCAAGTACGTTGATTCCCATTCGTTGCGACTCTCCCATCAGTTTCGTGATATCGATCATGTTACTCAGGTTTCGGCTCATATTGGCTGCCATAAACTCTGATGGGAAGTGGGCTTTCAGGTAACCCGTTTGATAGGCAATGTGTGCATAGCAAACCGAGTGCGATTTGTTGAATGCATAGGAGGCGAAGGCCTCCCAGTCTTTCCATATTTTCTCGATAATTACCTCGGGCTCCTTGCCCTTTTCCTCGCAGCCTTCAACAAACTTAGGGTTGGCCTTGCATCCCTCGATGAACTTAACTTTCAGTTTGTCCATCATGGCAATAATCTTTTTACCCATTGCCTTACGCAGCGAGTCGGAATCACCACGTGTAAAGTTGGCCAGGTGTCGCGAGAGTAACATCACCTGTTCCTGGAAAACTGTAATTCCGTATGTGTCT
This sequence comes from Sunxiuqinia sp., assembly GCF_055140945.1. Lineage (NCBI taxonomy): Bacteria > Pseudomonadati > Bacteroidota > Bacteroidia > Marinilabiliales > Prolixibacteraceae > Sunxiuqinia > Sunxiuqinia sp. Next base: position 65,515 of record NZ_JBSQYS010000001.1, on the reverse strand, counting down.
TTCAGGTATTTTTCCATCATTGGGTGGTCATACTCCACCTTTTTGCGGCCATGTTTCCGGTCAATAAAATCGGGAATGTATTCCATTGGTCCCGGTCGATACAGCGCGTTCATAGCTACCAGATCCTCAAACCGGTTGGGTTTCAGGTTGCGCAAGTGTTTTTTCATTCCGGGCGATTCAAACTGGAAGATGGCAGTCGTGTCGCCATGGCTAAACAGTTCGAATGTTTTTCCATCATCGTCGGGAATTGCATCAATGTCTACTTCTAATCCCTTGGAAAGGCGAATGTTTTCGAGTGTTTCCTTGATGATTGAGAGTGTTTTCAACCCCAGAAAGTCCATTTTCAGAAGTCCGATATCTTCAACATAACGACCATCGTATTGGGTTGTGTACAAGTCCTCTTCTTTGGTGGGCATGAGAGGGATATGTTCATTCAACGGGTCGCGACCAATCAGAATTCCACAGGCATGAACGCCGGTTTGGCGAACAGAGCCTTCCAGCGTTTCGGCAAATTTTAAGGTGGCAGCCACCAGTGGGATATCCGATTTCCGTTCTTTTTTCAATTCCGGACTTTCCTTATAAGCTTTTACAAAACTCATTTTTGGAGCCTCGGGAACCAGCTTGGCCAAACGGTCGGCCTCGGGAAGTGGCAGTTTTAGCACGCGGGCAACATCGCGAATGGCTAACTTTGTGGCCATTGTTCCAAAGGTACAAATGTGTGCCACCCGATCGCGGCCATATTTTTCGGTTACCCAGTCTAATACGAGTTGTCGGCCATCATCATCAAAGTCAATATCGACATCGGGCATTGAAATCCGGTCGGGGTTTAGGAAACGCTCAAACAGCAAATCGTGCTTGATTGGGTCGATATTCGTAATTCCGACACAGTACGAAACTGCAGCTCCCGCGGCGGAACCACGCCCGGGACCAACTAAAACTCCCATTTCACGCGCTGCGTTAATGAAATCCTGCGTGATCAAGAAGTAACCGGGAAATCCCATTGTTTTAATGGTGGCTAACTCAAAGTCAAGCCGTTCTTTAACATCGTCAGGAATTGGATTTCCATAGCGATAATCTTCCTGGGCTCCTTCGTAAGCCAGATGCTTTAAATAGTCAGCTTCCAGTTTAATACGGAGTACGCTTTTGAAACCACCCAGTCGTTCAAAAGCTCCGTCTTTAAACTCTTCTTTTAATGCTTCCTCGGTATATTTTTTTGCATAATCCTCCTCCGTTCCAAATTCTTCAGGAATTGGGAACTCCGGCATGATGGGCGAGGAGTTGAGTTCGTATTCTTCAACCTTATCGGCAATTTCCTGCGTATTGGTGAGCGACTCTGGCACATCGCCAAAGAGCTGGTTCATTTCGGACGATGTTTTAAACCACTCTTGCTTGGTGTATCGCATCCGGTTGGGGTCGTCAACATCTTTTCCCGTGTTTAGGCAAATGAGCAAGTCGTGTGCATCGGCATCTTCAGCATTAATAAAATGGACATCGTTGGTGGCAATAAGTTTGACATCGTGCTTTTTTGCCAACTCAATAATTTCCTTGTTGACAATCACCTGATTTTTATAAACATCTTCATTCCGAGCGGGATCGTCTGAATGGTGTCTTTGTAACTCCAGGTAATAATCTTCGCCAAAAACTGATTTAAACCACTTGATTGTTTCTTCGGCTGCTTCAATATCATTTTTCATGATATGCTGAGCAACCTCGCCACCAAGGCAGGCTGAAGAGACAATAATTCCTTCGCTGTGTTTTTCGAGTACCTTTTTATCGATACGGGGTTTGTAGTAAAATCCTTCGTTGCTGGCTATGGAAATAAGTTTTACCAGGTTTCGGTAGCCTTTCATGTTTTTGGCTAGTAAAATCAGGTGATTACCCGAGCGGTCGACTTTATCAGATTTCGACTCTATTGCTCTGTTGGCCACATACGTTTCGCAACCCAAAATGGGTTTGATCCCTTCTCGTCTGCAAACGTCGTAAAACTCTTTTATTCCGAACATCATTCCGTGGTCGGTTAAGGCCAGGGCTTTCATGCCGTCGCCTTTTGCTTTTGCAACAAGCCCTTTAACGCTTGCGGCTCCGTCTAAAATTGAATATTGCGAGTGTACGTGTAAGTGAGTAAAAGGAATCATTTTCAATCTGTTTTGTCGTTCTTCAACTATCTTTTCCACCGAATAAATCAGCCCCCTAAAATTAAGTTTTTCATTGTGCTTATGAAACCGATTGTTAATAAAACATGATAAAACCGGAATTGGTTTTCAGGTACGAAATTGAAGGTGGAATTATTCAGATCTCTTTCGATTTTTGGTTTTTCCCCAGCTTTAACGGGAGCCGAAAAATCAAAAGATATTGGAGTTATTTTTGTGAGACGTTATTTCAAAATTTCGTCCAAGGCCATATAAATCAAATCCATTTCAAATCCACGGCTTTGGGCAAAACGAACCAATTTGCCTTTCCGATCGTATTGGTTCGCGGCTTTTATGCTTTTGTTCTTTTCTTTAACAAGGTCAAGCAAAGCCTCCCAATAATCATCGCCGTCAATTTCTTCCATGGCCGCATTAACGGTTGTTGAATTGATCCGGTTACCTCGAAGTTGATAGGCAATTTTCGTTTTCCCCCATTTGTTGAACCGAAATTTGTCGCGCACGAAGCTACGGGCAAAACGTTCATCATCGATGTACTTTTCTTCGATTAACCGATCGAGGATTAGCTCGGCATCATCTTCATTTACGCCCCACTGGCTGAGTTTTACTAACATGTCGTTGGAACATTTTTCGGCCCGGCTGCAAAGTGCTGCTGCGCGATGGAAAGCTTCTGTTTGTTCTCGGTTCAATTCCATATTTTAAATTCAAATTGAAAGCAGTTGTGGACTCAAATTTAAGCATTCCATTGAAAACTGTCCCGGTTAAACGGGCCTTGATTTTTGATTTTCCCTTTTTCAAGCTGCAGGAGGTGGGTAACCGTAGAGGGGATTTCATCTATTCGATGGGTGACATAGATTAAGGTAGTTTGAAGTTGTTGACTGATGATGGTTAGCAGGTGGTTGAAACGATCGGTTTGCTGCTGATCCAGACCTTGGCAAGGTTCGTCCAGAATAAGCAGTTGCGGCGATTTCACCAAAGCTCTTGCCAGCAGCAGAACACGTTGTTCTCCGAGCGAAGTGTGGGTAAACGCACGGTTATGTAATTTTTCCAGCCCTAGGATTTTGAGCCAGGTTTGAGCCGCTTTTAGTTGATGACTGGTTGGGGAAGACGTAAATCCAACTTCGTCTTTCATGCCTGAAAGAATGACCTCGGTACACGAAAGAGAGCTGTGGATGGTGGTTTTCGGGTTTGAAAGTCCCGGGATGGTGTTGAAAATGCCCGCGCCTCGCAGAAAGTAAAGATGCAGCTCGGGAGAAACAAAGCCAATTCGTTTTTTAATGTCCCAAATGCTTTCGCCACTTCCCCGTTGGCGGTCGAATAAAATGAGATGATTATTGTACCCTTGCGGATTGTCGGCTGTTATCAAGCTCAGTAAAGTACTTTTGCCGGCTCCATTAGGCCCCAGTAACGCCCATTGTTCTCCGCTCTTAACTTGCCAGTTGATGTTTTTGAGAATGGTTTTTCCATTGAGTTCGACCTGGAGGTTTTTCATGGAAACAACATCGCTGGAAACTTCGTTCTTAGTCGGGAGCAATGAAAAGAGTCCTTGGTCAATTTCATTCCAGAGTTGAGGTGAGTGATCAATTTTCGGGATGTACTTATTGCGTTGCGTAAATTGTGTGATTCTTCCTTGATCCAATTCTAACACATAGCTTGAATTTTCAGGAATCGTTTGGGGATCGGTGATGATAATCAGGCAAGTTTTGGCATCGATCTTTTCATCAAGTAATTCAGCTAATTTCTTTCGCGAGTGAAAATCCAAGCCCACAAAAGGTTGATCGAGTACCACTAAATCCGGCTTTTTTAGAAGAGTCAAAGCCAGTTGAGCTCGTTTGCGTTCGCCATTACTCAGTTCAAGAATCTTGCTGTTTGCCAGATGTGAAATCTCCAATTCACTCAGTATTCCTGTTAGTTCTTGCATGCTCGGGCGGGTGGGTTTTTGCGCCAGGCTGCGCTCCAAAAACTTTAAAAGAGTGGGAACGCTTTCCATTCCTGAGCTTTCGTAGCGTTGCCCATGGTGCATGCTTCGGCGACCCGAATAAGCAATGAAGTGGTCTTGCTGATCAACCATGAGACGGTTCTCAATTCCATTGAGAAAAAGTTCTCCGGGAGTCGGTTTTTGAATGCCGGCTAATATCCGACCCAGTGTGGTTTTGCCACTTCCGGAAGCCCCGGTGATTGTGAGTGATTCTCCGGGATTTAATCGGAAATTAACGTTTTCCAGAATGGTTTCACCGTCAATTTTAAGATTGATATTTTTTGCTTCCAGCTGGTATTTTGAATTTGGCATAAACATGAGTTTCAGGAGAAGCAAAGATACAAAACCGAGAGGTAATCGATGCGATGGCGGCCTCTACTATCTCTCGTCTTAGCGATAGCGGTGACGGGTAAGCTGGTGGTCGTATGTAACGACAATACACAGACGCATTGCATTGAAAAACATTTCTTAATATCTTTCAATTAAAAATGTCTGCCGATAACTATTTTATCACCGATCAAAATGCTGTTTACTTTTTAACCTTCACCGTTGAAGATTGGATTGATGTCTTTACACGAAAAGAATATTAAGTTGTTATAGCTGATTCCTTAAACTATTGCATCAAAAACAAACTAAGTATAAATCTGTCAAGCTATTTTAGGAAAGGTCAAACTACTTATTTTCCTATTGCAATACAAAAGTTATGGGTACACTAAATGCGACATGAACGGGTTGGCCGCGTTGTTTGCCCGGGTTCCACTGAGGTAGGCTGTTAACAACACGCAATGCTTCTTTATCCAGTGATGGATCAACACTTCGGATTATTCTTGCATTGGTAACATAGCCATCTTTACCTACAACAAACGAGACATACACTTTCCCTTCGACGCCATTTTCCTGAGCAATAACCGGATACTTTATGGAATTGGCCAGAAACTTTCTTAGGGCAAGTTCGCCCCCCGGAAATTCCGGCATTTCTTCAACGATGTAAAAGATCTGTTCTTCTTCCTCTTCCTTTTCTTCTTGTTCGTAGGCGGTAACTACCGGAGTAATATCAATGGCCGTTTGATCATCGGCTTCCGTGTCTTCAATTTCCAGTTCCTCATCAATTTCGATATCGTCCGAAACAATGTTGAGAACTTCTACTACTCTTGGTGGAGGCGGTGGTGGAGGCGGTTTAACTTGTTCTTGTCTGGTAATTGGTATGATTTCATTGTCGATATCCTGAGTAACAATTGAGCCGGTAATTTCACTTTTTTTGACCGTTGTTTTCGTTTCAAAAGCGAATAAGCAAATCCCAAGAGAGAGGATTAACCCAACCTCAATAAGTAGACTCCGATAACGATTCAAATCGCAATATGGATACTTCTTGACTTGCATGATTTTTAGTTTTAATTTATTTGGATGATAAGGGGGGCGGTGCAGGAACGAAGGTGGCGATTAAATGTCCTTTTGGAAAAGGATATGAACACGGTTCATGAGCTGCTTTTAAGCGTATCGGTTTTAGTTTAATATACGTTTTCCTGGCTCAGTGTGTTTCCTTTTATTCAACAAAAGAAATATGATTATTGACAGCTATTTGTGTTTATGTCGTAGGAAAGTATTTATTTCACTATCTTCATTCAACTTACTTTTTCTATTTTTGACGAAAACTACTTAGCTACTATGAAATCAATACTCCTAAACCTAATGCTTGTTTTATTGGTGTCGAGCACCTTCTTCTCTTGTCGGCAAAAAGAAGTAAAAAACGATCTCAAACTTTGGTACAATGAGCCCGCCAGCGAATGGATGGAAGCCTTGCCTATTGGAAATGGCAGCTTTGGAGCGATGATTTTTGGGCGGCCTGATCATGAAGTTATTCGATTGAATCATGACGAATTTTGGTCGGGATATCCACGGGATTTGACAAACCCGGACGCTACCGGCTATGCTGCTAAGGTTGCCCGATTGGTTGAGGATCGAAAATATACGGAAGCCAATGAAGTAATACGAAACATTCAGGGACCTTACACCGAATCCTATCAACCCTTGGGAGACTTAGTGCTTGAAACCGGGCATGAAACGTTTTCGCATTACAAGCGGCAGTTGAATATTTCTGAGTCTATTTCCGGGGTGAGTTATGAAACAAACGGGGTTGGATACAAGCGTGAGGTTTTGGCCAGTTATCCCGATCAACTCATTGCAATAAAACTCACGGCTTCAGAACCCAATGAACTTAGTTTTTCGTTGTCGCTGAATAGTCTGCTGAAACACAAAGTTATTTCAGAAGATGGAATTTATAAAATGATTGTTCAGGCTCCGAAACATGTAGCGCCTAATTATCGGGATGTTGATCAACCCATTGTTTATGATGATTGGGATGGAGAAGGGATCAAGGCTCAGGTGAATGTACAGATTCGCTCGGAAGACGGCGAAGTCCAAGTAGCCGATGACAAAATTTCCCTGAAAAGTGGAACAGAAGCAATTGTATTAATTTCAGCGGCCACCAGCTTCAACGGGCCGTTTAAGTCTCCGGGTTTGGAGGGGAAAGATTTTGAAACGATTGCAAATCGAAATTTGAAAGAAGCGGCTCAGCTGGATTGGGAGACCATAAAGAGCAATCATGTTGCGGATTACAAGCAACTTTTTGATCGGGTTGCCCTGACACTGGGCGAGCAACAACATGTTGACACTTTTCCAACTGATCAGCGAATTATTTCATTCAAGGAAAACAAAGATCCGGATATGGTGGCGCTGTTGTTTCAGTATGGTCGTTATTTGCTTATTTCTTCATCAAGACCTGGAACACAAGCGGCTAATTTGCAGGGGATTTGGAGTAGTACCGTTCAGCCTCCGTGGAGTAGTAATTATACCCAAAATATTAATGTTGAAATGAATTATTGGCCGGCTGAAGTAACCAACTTGTCAGAGTTGACCGACCCGCTGATGAATTTAGTAGCGAACAACAGCGTAAAAGGGAAGGCTATTGCTGACTCGTATTATGGCTTGGAAGGTTGGGTGTCGCACCATAATGGCGACATTTGGGCGCATTGTGCACCTGTTGGCGAAGGAGGAACTGCTGATCCGGTATGGGCGAATTGGAGTATGGGAGGCGTTTGGATGCTTAGTCATGTTTGGGAGCATTACTTATTTACGGGTAATCAGGATTTTTTGAAAGCGATGTATCCGGCTATGAAAGGAGCCGCTCAATTTCTTATTGGGATGTTGAATACAAATAATAGGGGTTATCTGGAAACACAGTTTGGGACCTCTCCTGAAAATAAATTCATCGATCCTCAGACTGACAATGCAGTGGCTGTTTGTGCGGGACCTGCATGCGATTTGGCCATGACAAATGAATTATTAAACAATTGTTTAAAGGCGACGCTTGTTTTAGGTATTGATCCGGAGTTTCAGTCGGAGTTGCAAATGCTGATTCCTAAGTTGCAACCTTTTCGGATTAATGACAACGGCATTTTGATGGAGTGGAACGAAGATTTTGAAGAGACCGAACCGCATCATCGACACTTGAGCCACTTGTATGGGATTCATCCGGGGAATCAAATTAATCCATGGGATACCCCGGAATTGTTTACGGCCGTTAGAAATTCACTTGAACGACGAGGTGATGAGGCCACTGGCTGGTCTATGGGCTGGAAATCGAACATGTGGGCACGAATGTTAGATGGTGATCATGCTTTAAAGATTATCCAGAATTTGTTTACTCCCATTAATTTTGGAGATCAAGCTGGCCATTCAGGAGGAGGTCTTTATAAAAATATGCTTGATGCTCACCCGCCATTTCAAATTGATGGTAATTTTGGTGTAACTGCCGGTGTTGCCGAAATGCTGTTGCAAAGTCATGCCGGAGCCATCCACTTTTTGCCTGCATTACCCAGTTCGTGGGCTAAAGGCGAAGTTAAAGGGTTAAAAGCTCGGGGTGGTTTTACTGTTGACTTAAGTTGGACTGACGGAGAATTTGAGCGTGCAACCATTTATTCTTCTTTGGGGGGAAAAGCAATTATTCGTTCGGAGTGGCGACTTAATTTGCCCGGGTACGATCCGGCCTCCGGGAAAGAGAATTCGTTGATGAAAGCAACAGCGATTCCGAAGCCTGAAATAGCTGGAGATCCTGATTTGCAACCGAAAGAGCTGAATACATATTATTTATACGAACTGGAAACAACAGTAGGAGAGCATGTTTTGGTTGAAAGGGCAGATTGAGCTGATGCTTGTCTGCAAAAGCGTGCTTTAGGATTAACTTCCTTCGCATAAATAGATAAAAAAAGACCCCATTATTCGAATAATGGAGTCTTTCCAATAATTGATGCTGTTCAATTATTCGTAATGATTGCTACTGTAGTAGCCCATCGAGTTCACAATTTTTCCCTCGTCGTTAAAAGTATGCGATAGCATCATTGGGAATTCTATTTTCTTCCCATCTGCAATCGACGTTGCCGTAAAAATCCACCAGGAATAAACAACATAGTCATCATTTAAGGCATAGTAGATGCAATCCGGATATCCAACTTGCTTCATGTTGATGTTGTCCATTTCAGAAAACTGTGATTCCCAGACCTTAGTCTGAGCTTCCATGTCATTTTGTTCTTTCAGTTTCATGGTTGTATTTGAGAAGAAAACATCATCTGCATAGAACGCTTTCATGGCGTCAAGATCTTTGTCGCAATAGGCATTGGCAAGCTTTCGAACTTTGGTGATGTAGGGGTGTCCGATATAGACTTTACCGTTTTCTCTTGTTGTTTTACTTCTGTTTATTTCCTGAAAAACATCATTGTTTGAATAGTGATGGATCGAGCTTATTTGTCCCTCATCATTAAAACTATACAAATTATGAATAGATAAGTCGAGATTAATTCCTGTTTCTTTGTGCGTCCCTTTTAATCGTAACCAATCCTGAACCCATACGCCACTCTCTTTATAATCAATAGCATCGGCATAAGCAGGAGTGTCTGTTACAACTTCCAGATTCTCAAATTCTTTGTTCCACCAATCAACACTTTCGACTTCTTCATCGCGAGTTTTTAAATTTCGATTTCCGTTGATTACGACCATTACAGTGTCTGCCAGCAGGCTGCCATAAGTAGTTTTGTCACCTTCTTCGAGGGCATTCCATAGTTTATCCACTTTATCCATTGCTGGATGCTCAATAAATACTTCGCCGTTTTTTTTCTGAGCCAGAGTGGCCATCATAACCAATAGCAATACAATAAGAACAGGAATTTTTTTCATCGTCAATTCAGTTTTAAGATTAATAAATGCAAGCGGACTATTTGTATACAGTCTAAATAAAAATAAACAAAAGAATCTTCAAAAGAAATGCTTTTTAACATGTTGATTGTTAGTGGGTAATTGCGTTCTTTATTTTGGTGATCTGGATCATTTGTTTATTGCGTTGACAACAGGAGCTGTGTCATGAGCGATTTCGTTTTCGACTGGCAATATAACTCGTCATTTGATGTTGTTATGAATAGTTCTGAATTTACCTGTGTTAATATAGAATGTGCAGATTCTCCAGTAAATGAAGGTGCCGTTTTTCTCCTCGCATGATAATTTTAAGAGCCGAAGTTCACGGTGAGGTCTAGATTGAAGATAAAAACGAGTGCAGATGCAACCTTTATTGAATCAACGTGTCTTTAACTATAGAATACAATAATAAAAAAACGGAAAACATGAAAGTAGGATTTATAAGTCTAATGGCCGTGATGGCCTTAATAATTTCGATGGGCGCCAATGCCGAAACTGAATTTAGAAAGGTGGACTCATTCTCCGAAATAGCCATTCGGATTCCGGCAAAAGTGTATGTTGAGCAAGGGAGCGAGCAATCTATTGAAGTCGTTGCCAAATCGTCGACACTGGAGGAAATTATCACCGAAGTAAAAGGTCGTGAGTTGATCGTTCGGTTTGCAGCAAAAAACTATTTGTGGAAAAGTTTTACTCCGGGTAAAATTGAAATTTATATTACGGTTCCCGAGATTGATGCACTATCGCTTTCCGGCTCGGGCGATATTATTAATGACGGATCAATTAAAAGCCGTATTTTGGATTTGTCAGTTAGCGGGAGCGGTGATATTTTACTTGAAGACTTAAAAGCAGAACGCGTAAAAGCCACCATTTCCGGGAGTGGTGACATTACTCTTGAAGGCACTGAAATGGCTGATGATTTATCAGTTAATATTTCCGGCTCGGGTGATTTTAAAGGAATTGATTTTGAGGTGAAAGATGCCATTGTCAAGATCATTGGATCGGGCAATGCTTTTGTTAATGCCGAGAAGCATTTAGAAGTGCGCATTGCAGGTTCAGGAGATGTTACCTATAAAGGAAGCCCGCTGATTGATCAGGGGGTAGTTGGGTCAGGCAAGGTGAAAGAATACTAAGACAGGCATTTGACAAAAAAAAAGTCACTCCAGCTCATCGGCTGGAGTGACTTTTTACATTTAAGGAATTAGACGTTCGCTATTTGATTGATATTTTCTTAACCGATTTTGAGGTCATGTCCATCGATTTCATCACGGCATTCATATCTGTGATGTCGATCGATTTGGTGGAGCCCCAGGCAGCTGGGAGCACTGCAATCCGAAAGGTCTGGTTTTGGGTCTCTTCAGGAAGCAATTCTCCAACTGTTTCGTCAATAAAAACCCGAACGTCATAGACCGTGTGGTCAAAATTGTACTGAATGACACCCTCGTTTAAAACAACTGTTTGAGGTAAGGCTCGCCAAACATCAACTGTTTCTCCTCCGTAGTCCGCTTGTTCCCATAGGATGTAGACCATAACAATATCGGTTGAGTAAATTTCGAAGTCGTTGGGAAACGAGTACGATAAGCTAAATTCATTAGCGTTTGTGAAGTCATCAGTAAATTCAAAGATACTTCCTTGAATATTTACTCCATCTTCTCCATCGATTCCATCATATCCGGGAGGCCCCATTGGCCCCTCGCAGGATGTTATAACTGCTAAGGCAATTAATAAAATAATACTTGTAACTGTTTTCATGACTTTATCTTTTTACGTGAATTTTTAATTGTCAAAACAAGATTGATGCCAGAAGGTTAAGGCCTCGTTGAAACACTCGTTTTTTGTGAGCTTAAGTCAAAATATCAACTAAGCGAATGTCGAAGGCCAACACGGCAAAAGGAGGTATTTTATTGCTTGTTCCTTTTCGTCCCCAGCCAAGATCCGAGGGAACCCAGAATTTGTAGCGACTGCCTTTGTTCATCATCAGAAGTCCTTCTTGCAATCCCTCAATCAGTTCTTCAATTTTTACGTCGTCGGCTTTGTTTTGGCGGTAGGTATCTTCTAGTATCGTCCCGTTTAATAAGAGTGCTCGCTGGTGAATCAGCACGGTATCAAATTCCGATGGCTTTTGTCCGTCCTCCTCTTCAATAATTTTATACTGAAGCCCACTGGCTGTTTCCAGCACGCCTTCTTTTTGTGCATTTTGAACCAGAAAATCTTCGCCTATTTTCTGGTTGTAACCTGCTGAACTTTTGCTTTTCCCTTTTTTCTCTCGTTTTGCCACTGCTTTTTTTCTTCAAAAATAGAAAAGAAAACCTCCTCCTGCGAAAGGAAAAGGTTTTTCTATGATTGTCTGCCTATTTTTTTTGGACTTAGCTTCCGCTAAAATCAACTCCTTCAAATAACATGGACGGTGTTTGCCAGGATGAAATCGGGTTCGGATCGGTTCCAACTTCGGCCAGGTTCATCCACAGCTCTTTCATATTTCCACTGATGTTCATCTCGGAAACCGGCTTGATGATTTCTCCATCTTCGACCAGAAAACCATCAATCCCATAAGAGAAATCTCCGGTTGATCCATTCGTGTTTCCACCGTTAAAGCCAGTAACCAGAATCCCCTTTTTCATGCTTTTTACAAGTGCTTCAAGATCCTTTTCGCCGCTCTCAAAAATTAAATTCGAAGCGTCTCCGGTTGTCGGTTTCATCTCCAGTTTTTTCGCGTAGTAGGTGTCAATGTAGTAAGTACCGAGCACGCCGTGTTTAAATACTTCTCGCTTTTTTAAAGCCAGCCCTTCGCTATCGAATAATTGCGAGCCCAGCCCGCCCTGAATAAACGGATCGTCAGTTAATGTAAGTTTTTCAGACGCTACTTTTTCTCCGATTTTATCAATCAAAAAAGAGTTTTTCTGCTGGATGTTGTACCCGTCCAAAGCGCTTAGTAAGGGATAGAACAACCGCCCAGCCGCCCTGTTTTCAACAAGCATGTCGTATTTGCCAGAGCTGATTTTCTGTTGTCCAATCTTCTTTAGTACGCGATCGAGGGCAGTTGATCCAATATTTGATTTTTGCAGTTGATCGAACAAAATAGCCCGTTCGCGCCAGGTGTCACTTGGACGCGCATCTCCACCGTCAACCGATACGGAGGCTCCCAGGCTAAATGAGCTGTTTTTTGTTTCTCCTTCAAAGCCATTACTGGTGACCATTAGTCGGCTGCTTGTTTTGTCTGAATAACTTGTCGAAACCGAGATGATGCGTTCATCTTTATTTAGCGCCTCTTTCTCAATTTGAAAAGCCAGATCAACTTTCGTTTTTGGGTCAATGTTGTCGTAAGTGCTGTCCTCAGTTCCAAGGTCTTTTCCTTCGCCTTGATAATATAAATTGGGATCGGGCAATGAGCGATATGGATCGGGAGATAAATATTTGGTGGCGGCAATTGCTTGTTCAATGAAGCGGGAAAGTTCCGTCTTCTCCAACCGATTGGTGCGGTGTGACGAATATTTATTGTCAACATACAAGCGGATACTCATGTTGCTTTCGATCGCTTCTTTCAGCGTGTCTATTTTTTGTTCTCGAACATCAACGTTGCTGCTTTTGCTTTGCGAAATAATAATGCTGACTTGGTCAGCTCCACTGTCCAGTGCATGTTGCATGGCCCATTTTGCCAGGCTGTATTTTTCTTCTTGTGTCATTTTAATTCCTATTTTCTGAACGATTGAACTTGATTTAACTAACACCTCCCACGGTGAGTTTTTTCACCAAAACGGTAGGCAGTCCGCAGGTTACCGGAACCGATTGGCCGGATTTCCCACAGGTCCAGGTGCCGTTGTCAATTTTGTAATCAGTGGCACACATTGTAATGTCGGCTAGTGCTTGCGGTCCGTTACCAATAATGTTGATGTCTTTAATTGGGCGTGTTAGTTTTCCGGTTTCAATCAGGTAGCCCGCCTTAACAAAGAAGGTGAAATCGCCGGCTCCGATTTTAACTTCACCATTGCTGAAATTATCCACATAAATACCTTGTTTCACATTGGTGATGATGTCATCTTTTGAGTGAGGTCCAACTTCCATATAAGTCGCTCGCATGCGCGGCAGCGGCATATGACGGAAGGATTCTCTCCTTCCATTTCCGGTTGGGTTTACCTGGTAATGTTTCGAGCTGATTCGGTCGTGCAGGTAGCTGTTAAGAACTCCGTCTTTAACCAAATAGGTTTTTTCGGTTGCATTTCCTTCGTCGTCGGTGTTCAACGATCCCCGGTTTTCAGGCAGTGTTCCATCATCAACAATGTTGACAAAATTCTCGGCTACCTTTTCGCCCATCTTGTCGGCAAAAATAGATGTTCCTTTTCGATTGAAGTCGGCCTCAAAAGTATGGCCGATAGCTTCGTGCAGCAAGATCCCAGAACCTCCGGCTCCCATTACAACAGGCATTTCGCCGGCTTTTGGTTTGGTGGCTTCAAATAGAAGCGATGTTCGGTCAACAACCTCGGTGGCCAGTAAACTCACGAGCTCATCATTTAAAAACTCGAAGCCTTTCCGGAACGAACGAGATGAATAGGCATTCTCAATTTTACCATCTTTTTCCATCACGCAAAATGCTCCTAAACTTACCATTGGGCGGTAATCGTAGGTGAGAATCCCTTCGGAACTGTAAAAAAGGACGTAGGCGGATTGGTCGCTCAAATAGGCATTCACTTTTGATACGCGAGTGTCTTTGGCAAATATCTGGTCGTTTAAGTTCTGGATGAACGGAATTTTTTCCTCTATCGTTGTTTCTTCCCACGATCGATCAATTTTATAGTAGTTTGAAGGAATGGCTTCTTTAATTTCTTGCGCCGATACATTTGCATTGCCCGTTGCAATATTGGCTGCAGTGTTCGCTGCTTTTATCAATGCTTCGGTCGTTACTGTTTCCGAATAGGCAAAGCCGGTTTGGTCTCCTTTTAAAACACGGATGCCAACTCCAAAATCTACATTTGAATAGGCACGGTTAACCTTGCCGTCTTCCAGCGATAGACTGTTACTTAATTTGTGTTCAAAAAACAGATCGGCATAATCGCCACCCTTGCTGAGCGATTTGGTAATGACTTTTTGAAGTAGCGTTATATCAATGCCAAAATGATCAAGGTAAGCCTGAACTTCGGCAGAGGCTGAAGCACTCTGGCACGACTGGAAAAAAGTGGGTAGAATCATGCTTCCTGCTACAGCCGTACCCGATGACTTTAAAAATTCTCTTCGGTCGATGTTTTTCATTCTGAAAAATTATAAAGTTGTAAGTTGTCTTTTTAATAGATGAAATTCGATCAAAATAAGTCTGAATTGAGCATTTAAATTTAGAAATAAAACATAAAAATAGCTTATCGTTTTTGAATTAAAATCATATTTGAAATTTGCAACTGGTGAAGCCTTCTAATAGATCGGGTGCCTGATGAAAATAGGGGTTCTTGATAGGGAAATACTATTAATTTGAAATTTCTATTCGTTTTTACAAATATGACTGTGAAAAAAAAGAGATCTTTTTTAACTTTCGGGCTCGTTTTGAATAGGGTGGTGGACAAAAATATATTCTTATATGAATTTTGTATTAATTTTTTACAATTTGCTGCACTTTTATTTATAATTTTGTCAGTTGGTTCTATTTTTGACGTCAAATTATCGAAAAAATATATCATTAACTTATAATTTGTAACACGATGAAGACAAAATTAGAGTACATCTGGTTGGACGGATACAAGCCAACTCAAACTTTAAGGGCAAAGACAAGAATTGCAAAAGATTTTAGCGGAAAATTGGAAGATTGCCCGGTATGGTCATTTGATGGATCTTCAACTCGACAAGCTGAAGGAGGAGATTCTGACTGTCTATTGAAACCAGTTGCAATTTATCCTGATCCAACTCGTAAAAATGCTTACGTTGTAATGACGGAAGTATTAAATGCAGATGGGACTCCACACGCTTCTAACGGACGAGCTCACATCGAAGACGAAGATGAAGATTTCTGGTTTGGTTTTGAGCAAGAGTATTTCTTGATGGATCCTCAAACAAACAAACCTCTGGGATTTCCAGCTGATGGTTACCCAGCTCCACAAGGACCTTACTATTGTGGTGTAGGTGCACAACACTCATTTGGACGTGAATTAGTTGAAGAGCATTTCGATGTTTGTTTAGAAGCTGGTCTGAACGTTGAAGGTATCAATGCCGAGGTAGCTGCAGGACAGTGGGAATACCAAATTTTTGCAAAAGGAGCCCACGATGCTGGTGACCAAATTTGGGTATCACGTTATTTCCTGGAAAAACTCGGTGAGAAATATGGTGTTGTTGTTGAATGGCATCCAAAACCACTAGGAAAAGAGTTGGACTGGAATGGTTCAGGTATGCACGCAAACTTTTCTAATGGTTTAATGAGAACTTGTGCTGACAAAAAAGTTTTTGTAGCAATTTGCGAAGAATTTGGAAACCATATTGACGAATGTATTAGTGTTTACGGAGCCTATAACGACCAACGTTTAACTGGTCTTCACGAAACAGCTGCTATCACTGATTTCTCTTATGGAGTTTCTGACCGCGGTTCTTCTATTCGCATTCCTATCGGAACTGTTGAAGATGGCTGGAAAGGTCGTTTAGAAGATCGTCGTCCATCATCAAATGGTGACCCATACAAAATAGCTGCTGTTATCATCAAAGTTACACACAAAGCAGTTGAAAAATTGTAATTAAACATTACACTAGATATTGAAAGCTGTTCCTTTGGGAGCAGCTTTTTTTATGTCCGATACTTCTGTTGAATGCGGAGTTTCGCTATTTTTGCCACCTAACTTTTGAATTATGCGCACAGCAAAAATAAACATCAACAAAGCCCTATTCGAAGAAACGTCTCATTCGCCGGCATTGGTCGATATTGTTGGAGAGGAAATGCTTGATCAGGTTATCGATTACTGTTTCATTGCCAATCCTTATTATCCAACTGGTGAAATGCTGGAGCAGCTGCAATCGAAATTAGTCAGTATTATTAAAGCTTATCCATCCAGCAATCCGCGCTTGGCGAGGGAAATGCTGGCCGAAGTATTAGCAATTAATCCGCAATATCTGATTTTAGGCAATGGCGCTACTGAGCTGATTACCATTATTGAGAAATATTTGATTGATCAAATCGCGATTCCGATTCCCACTTTTAGTGAGTACATTGAAAAATTGAAAAATTTGGATGCAGCGAAATTATTTCATCTTAACCCCGAAAAGGACTATCAACTGAATTTGGAGGAATATGCCAGATGGATTGAGCAGAATCAAATTGAGTCGGCGTTAATTATCAACCCCGGCAATCCAACCGGGCAATTGATGCGAGTTGATGAGATGAAGTGGTTTTTGAAGAAGATGAAGCATTTGAAGTTGATTTTGCTTGATGAGTCGTTTATCGATTTTGCTGATGAACTGGTGCCGACTTTGCTTGGAGAATTAGCAGATTACAACAACTTAATAGTTGTTCGGAGCATGAGCAAGCATTGTGGCGTGCCCGGTTTGAGGCTGGGGTATTGCGCTACTTCAAACAAGATGTTTCAGACCGAAATTAAGGAAGCTTTGCCCGTTTGGAATATCAATTCCATTGCAGAGTATTTCTTGTTGCAACTTCAAAGGACGAATCAGGAATACCATAATTCGCGTATTCGGGTTATTGATGATGTAAAAGATTTGTATCGAAAACTGGTCGAGATTCCCGGCTTCAAGGTTTATCCAACCGGAAGCAATTTCATTCTTGTTAAAATTGAATTTGGAATGAAAGCGGTTGAATTGCAAATGCACTTACTTGAAAACTATGGACTTTACGTGCGTGATTGTAGTAACAAAATTGGGCTGGATCAATACCATATTCGCGTTGCCTCGCAAGGAAAAGAGAACGATCGGTTTTTGATTAATGCACTACAAAGCATGGCCGAAGCACATTCTGTGTAACCAATATTCGGGTAATTCTTTTTTCAGCTTGTTAAAAGCTAGCCACCGAATCGCATACATAAGTTGGAATAATTCCGGTTGAGCGAATTTTCGATTTGGCACTTTCCGCTAAGGTATTTCCCGACAGGACAAGCACAGTATCCATCCCAAACTTGTTGCCTCCAATGATGTCGGTAAAAAGCGTATCACCTACCATCAGAATATCGTCGCGATTAAGAGCTTGTTTTAAGCACGCTTTTTCGTACGCAAACATAAACATCTGGGCATCGGGTTTTCCAAAGCGGATAAAATGTCGATCCAGGATTTCTTCAACCATATCTGAAATTCCGCCAATGGCAATAGCAATGTCAACTCGGTTGACCGGGTAGTTGATATCGGTATTGGCAACAATCACCGACATGTTTTTTTTCCGAAGTAGGTTGATTACTTTATTAATGTCGTTGTTCCAGTCGAAACCTTCATCGTCCAGAAATGCAAGACAGGTAATGTCATCAACATCGTTTAGGTCGAGCTTGCTGATGGGCATTGTTTTCAATCCGGCCGACTCAATGTAGTGAGCCGATTGCTCAGTGCCCAGATAGGCAACGCGGCCTGATTTTATTTTGAGTTTCAACCAGTCGTGTGCCAGCATGCCCGAAGAAATAACCTTATCAGTGGTAATCGCGGGGATTCCATTATCTTGATAAATCCGTGCCAGCTGTTCCGGACTTCGGGACGCATCATTGGTTAATACGTAATAGTCAATTCCCTTTTCATCCAGAAAATCGAACGTATTTTCAACACCGGGAATAATTCCTTTGTGATTTTTTAATACCCCGAAAGCATCAAAAAAAACCGCTTTGTAGTTCGTTACTACACTCCTGAAATCTTGCGTCTTCATGCTATTTATAGTTTTAATGCTTTCAATATTTTATCGACATCGTAATTCGTGTCAATGGCCGGAATGTATAAATTGTAGGCTTCTTTTTGCAACTTACGGGCATATGATGGTAGAAAGAAATGTGTTCCATCCTTTACCACGTAATTTAAGATGAAAAAGCGATAGGCCTCTTTTATTAATCGTACTTCTGGTTCTGTCAGCGGAAAGATACGGTGATATTCTTTTAGAAACATGATGAATCGATCTTCCATCAGCGGGTTGATCATATAGCTGAAAACCGTTCGGTCGCCTACATCGGAAACCACTCGGCTAAAAAAGTAAAAATCCATGACACGTGACGACTCCCGAAACCAGTCATAATCCCATCTGGAATAGAGCTTCCCATCCCGAGTTACCGAAAAGTTACCAATGTTCCAGTCTACAAATACCGGAATTGTTTCAATTTCACTGGTGTAGTTCGCCTTGTCGGCATAAACGATAAATTTTTCGCATTGGCTCTTTAAAAGATCGCGTTGAGGTGCTGTTGCGCAGAATTTTCCGGAGTCCAGATTTTTCATTAGCCGATGGATGTCGGTTGCCACTGTTTTCGACGCTCGTGGGAGCTGATTGCTTACGTTTGAGCAAGCCTTATGGAAACGGGCTAGTTCGCGGCCAAGCTTTCTGATGTGTTTGTCCTCAAGCCGGCGAGGCATTTTGTGTTTCATCCTGATCGGGTTATAAAAAACCACCCAGGCGTTGCGTTTTTGATCGTAGTAGCGAAAGATGAACAGATCATTTCGTTTAACCAGCGATTTGGCGAGGAAGTTGTCGTAGGGTGCTTCCAGATTGTTGGCCAGATTGTTTATAATGATATGATCTTCCTTAAAGTGTTCAAAATTACCGTAATCCGATAATTTTGCAAAAACCGGTTGCCGGTCGTAAAAGGATATTTTGTAAACATGGTTTGTTGAAACATGGGCACTGACATCAAAAATTCCTTTAATTTCATGTCGCTCATCAAATTCTTCCCAAGCTTGTCGGATTATTTGAAAATAATCAAGCGTTTGCATAGTTCTTCTTCTTTTTAGCTGTCGTCTGTAGTTCCCAAAAGTAATCAGAAATTGGAATTTCAGATAATTTCAAAATACCTTTTTGTTTCCCAATCGGTTACTGCTTTGGCGAATTCGCGCCATTCCCATTCGCGTGTAGCTGCAAAATGATTGACAAAGTCTTCTCCAAACAGGGTGTTGGCAATCTCCGAATCTTTCATCTTTCGGTTGGCATCCAGTAGGTTGAGCGGTAGTCGTTCGTGGTCTTTTTGGGCATATTCGTTGCCGGTTGTTTTTGGAATCGTTAGTTCTAACTCATTTTCGATTCCATATAAACCAGAGGCCAAGGCGGCAGCCATCGCCAGATATGGATTGGAGTCGGAGCCGGGAACGCGCATTTCCAGTCGGGTCGATTTCTCCTGTCCGTTGATAACCCGAACCGCTGTTGTGCGGTTGTCGAGTCCCCAACTTGCAGTAACCGGAGCCCAGGCACCTTCGCGCAGCCGTTTGAAACTGTTAATTGTGGGCGCGTACATAGGCAAAATGTGAGGTAAGCAATAAAGCTGCCCGGCCAGATAGCTTTCCATTAGCTTGCTCATCGGTGATTGTTTGTCGCCCGAGAAAAAGAGATTTCTTTTTTGGCCGATATCCCACAAACTTTGATGAATGTGTCCACTGCACCCGGGAAGATTTTCATTCCATTTAGCCATAAAACTGGCAATTATTCCATGTTGATAGGCAATTTCTTTTACACTGTTTTTAAAAAGTACTGCTTTGTCAGCAGCTTGCAGAATTTCATCGTAACGAATTGCCGCTTCATAAACACCGGGGCCGGTTTCGGTATGCAAGCTTTCGAGGCTTACCTGAAACTTCTCCAGCAAATCGAACAGGTCATTGAAATAGGTTTGGTATTGTGTTGGCCGAAGCATGGAGTAGCCAAACATTCCTGGCGAAATTGGTTTCAAATCGGAATAATTTCTTTCGGCTAGTTCGTTCGACGTTCCAACAAAATTGAACCACTCAAATTCTTGTGAGAATACTGCTTCGAAGCCCTTCTCGGTTGCTCGTTGCCTGATTCTTTTTAATAAACTACGCGGACAAGCGGGCAAATCTTTGCCCTGTTCAGAACTGAAGTCAGCCAGAAAAAACGGACGTTCGTTGTCCCACGGAATATTGCGGTAGGTCGAAAGATCAATTCGGGCACGTGCATCAGGATAGGCCGTATGCCAGCCCGTAACTTTTACATTGTCGTAGCATTTGTCATTGGCATCCCATCCAAAAATAACATCACAAAAACCAATGTCGCCATCAACTACTTCCAGAAATTTATCTTTGTGAATCGTCTTGCCCCTCAATATGCCATCAATGTCAACTACAGCAAATTTAATTTTCGATTGAGTGCTTTCTTTTATTGTTTTTATCAGGTCTTTCTTATTTGTCATGTCTTTGCTTTGCTCTTATTTAATGGTCAACAAATACCAAAATAATGATATTGCTTGATTTTACACAAGGTATTCGAAAAAATAACAACTTAAAACACAACTCGCTGATTTCTTCGCTTTAAAATTTACATCATAACAAAATGACACTATTTGCACTTGCGAATGAAGTTATGTGACCTCGCCCCTTGTTTTTTACCCTTCGTTATTCAAAAATGGCTGATTATTTTGAATGAACCTGCCGAGAAACAGGATAAACATAGATAAAAAATAAAAAGTTAGCTGCAAAATTCATTATTTTTGAGGTCTGTATTTGGCTGAAGAAATTTCAATGTTTTATAAATTTAATTGATTAAGATAATGGCAGACTTTAGATTTAAAGCTTTACAGGTGGTTATGGAAAGAGAACCGGTTGTAATTGAGCGGGAGCATAATCTAACCTCCGACTATTTTGGGATTAAGGTTTTCGACCGTCCTAAAATGAAAAAATACCTTTCCAAAGAGGCCTATAAAGCGGTTTGTGACGCCGTTGATAATTCGAGGGCAATTGATCGGAAAATGGCCGATCAGGTGGCGCAGGGAATGAAAGCCTGGGCTACCGAAAATGGTGCTACTCACTATACTCACTGGTTTCATCCGTTGACCGACGGAACAGCCGAAAAGCATGATGCATTTATCGTTCATGGCGAAGATGGTGGTGTTGTGGAGGCATTCAGCGGGAAATTGCTTTCGCAGCAGGAGCCCGATGCATCTTCATTCCCGAGTGGTGGCATTCGCCAAACCTTTGAAGCACGTGGCTATACCGCTTGGGATGCTTCATCTCCGGCGTTTATTGTTGATGGAACACTGTGTATCCCAACCGTATTTATTTCATACACAGGCGAAGCATTAGATTACAAAACTCCGTTGTTGCGGTCGCTTCAAGCTGTGGATAAGGCGGCAACCGCTGTTTGCCAGTTTTTCGATAAAAATGTAACAAAAGTAAATGCCAATCTGGGGTGGGAGCAAGAGTATTTTCTGATTGACGAAGCACTGTTTATGGCTCGCCCGGATTTGGTTTTGACGGGGAGGACTTTGATGGGGCATTCATCATCAAAAGATCAACAGCTGGATGATCATTACTTCAGTTCTATTCCAACTCGTGTTTATCGCTACATGGAAGATTTGGAAAATGAAGCTTATAAGCTGGGAATCCCCCTGAAAACCCGTCACAACGAGGTTGCTCCAAATCAATTTGAAGTTGCTCCTATTTACGAAGAGGCCAACCTGGGGAACGATCATAACCAATTGTTGATGGACATTATGAAAAAGATTGCCCGTCGTCATCATTTTAGGGTGCTGTTTCATGAAAAACCATTTGCCGGAATTAATGGATCAGGCAAGCACAACAATTGGTCATTATCCACGAACACAGGCGTTAACCTCTATTCGCCGGGTAAAAACCCGAAATCAAATTTGCAGTTTCTAACGTTTGTGGTGAATGCCATGAAAGCGGTGTACGACAATCAGGACTTAATGAGAGCTTGTATTTTAACTGCTTCAAATGCGCATCGTTTGGGAGCCAATGAAGCTCCGCCTTCAATTTTGTCTGTCTTTTTGGGAACCGAAGTCAGTAAAATGCTCGATATGATGGAAGAGGCAGTGGTTGACCGTAAAATGACGCCGGACGAAAAGACAGCTTTGAAATTGAATATTGGCCGGATTCCGGAGATTATTCTGGACAGTACCGATCGTAATCGCACATCGCCATTTGCGTTTACCGGTAACCGTTTTGAGTTCCGGGCTGTCGGGTCATCGGCCAATTGTGCCCCTGCGCTTATTGCCTTAAACACGGCTGTTGCTGCTCAGTTGTCGCAATTCAGGAAAGAAGTTGATAGCTTGATTGATACCGGAGTAAAAAAAGACGAAGCTATTTTCCAGATATTGAAAAAGCTGATTATTGATTGTAAGCCGATTCGATTTGATGGTGACGGGTATAGTGATGATTGGATTGTTGAGGCTGAAAAGCGTGGACTGACCAACATCAACAGTGTGCCTGATGCCTTACAGGGATATCTGTCGGAAAAGACAAAAAAGCTTTTTGCAGTACAAGAAGTCTTATCGGAAAAAGAGTTGGTTGGACGAACTGCTGTAGAGTATGAGAAATACATCATGAAGGTGCAAATTGAAGCACGTGTGTTGGGCGACTTGGCAATTAACCATATCGTTCCTACGGCTATTCAATATCAGACTACTTTATTAGAAAATGTTAAGAATCTGAAGGAGGTTTTTTCTGAAAAGGAATTTGAGGAGCTGGCCTTTGCCCGTAAGGAATTGATAAAGGAAATCAGCGGCCATATTTCAGCGATTAAAGCGAAGGTGAAAAAGATGGTTGAGGCCCGCAAAGTCGCCAATGTAATTGAAGACTCAATTGAAAAATCAAGAGTATACGAAAAAACGGTTTATCCTTATCTGGATGATATACGCTATCATATTGATAAGCTAGAACTGACTGTTGATAACGAACTTTGGCCACTGCCAAAATATAGAGAACTTCTTTTTGTAAGATAATGTACTATCAGTGATTGAAAATAGAAGGCCGCTCCAATTGGAGCGGCCTTTTTGTATTTTTATCGGATATTTACGATGCCAAGTTCTAAACAAAATTGAATCTATTTCTTTTTACAAATTGCAGCCCAGCCCCCACCTGATGCCATCGGAATTGTAATTTTGGTGTTTTTGTCAGCCGTTTTCGTGATGTAAGTATAGTCAATTGCCGCTTGATCTGCATTGATGCCATCCTGCATGATTTGGAGTTCGTAATCTCCTTCATCCAAAAATGACAAATCAATTTCGAGTGTTCGGGAGTCTGCATCGGTCATGGCACCAATATACCAGTCATTGCCACTTTTTCGGGCGGTAACAATGTAGTCGGCAACTTTGGCGTCCAGTATTTTAGTGTCATCCCAAACGGTTTTCATTTTACTTAAAAAGCGAATACTTTCTTCTTCCCTGTAATAATTCGATGGATTATCTGAAAGCATTTGAAGAGGCGCATCATAAACAACATACATCGCTAGTTGGTGGCATCTTGTTCCCATACTCATCGGGTTGCTGTGACTGATTTTAAAATCTTTATGGTGAGCATTGCGCATAGCACCCGGAGTGTAGTCCATTGGCCCGGCAAGCATTCGCGTAAATGGTAGGGTTACATTATGCTCTGGCGTAATTACATCAGACCATTTGCAATTTTCCAGCCCTTTCACACCTTCGTAATTGATCACATTGGGATACGCCCTGCGCAAACCCGCGGGTTTGTATGCCCCATGGAAATCGACCAGTAGTTCCCGGTCGGCACAGGCTTGGGCAGTACGCTCGTAAAAGTTGACCATTTCCTGACCCGCCTGAGCCATGAAATCAACCTTGAGCCCTTTTACACCCCACTTGGCAAACTGATCCAGGATGTCGCCCATGTGTTTATCAACAGGCCCCCAAAGCGACCATAAAATAAGCTCTACATTTTTCTCTTTACCATATTGAACCAGTTCATCAATATCGATGTTCGGATTTGGTTCCAACACGTTGGTTGTCGTTTTCGACCAGCCTTCATCTAAAATGATGTAAGGAATTCCGTATTCAGAGGCAAAATCAATGTAATACTTGTAGGTTTGGTTGTCGAGTCCTGATTTAAAATCAACACCGTAAATATTGTTGTCATTCCACCAATCCCAAGCCACTAATCCTGGTTTGATCCAGGACGTGTTTTCAATTTTGCAGTCTCTTGAAAGTAAATACACGAGTTGGTTTTCAACCAGATGTTTGTCTTCCTCACTAATCATGAATACTCGCCAGGGGAAAGTTCTGGAGCCGTCGGTTTCGGCGATATAATCAGCTTGTTTAATAATCTCAATGTTACGATCTCCTTTAGGCTTTGACTCGAGAGTTACATTCGGGAATTTACTTTTTAAGCTTGGACCTCCGGTAGCCTCAAGAAATAAGCCCGGATAATCGAACAGGTCGGCTTCGGTTATCCCAATTTTGATATTGTTGGTTGCTTTTACTAAGGTTGGAAGTGAGCAAAATCGACCGGCATTCAGAGCGGATAGTTTTTCATCGATATACAGTCGCTCGTAGTGCGAAAGCAGCGATTGTTCTTCAGGAAATAAAATTGGATAGTTGTCCGAAAAGTTTAGATCGACCGTTTCGTTATTGACAATAACGTCGCCCTTTTTTGAGGTTTCAAATCGATAGGCAATTCCGTTATCAAAAACACGGAACACCACTGAAAAATCATTTTTAAATTGAATGCTCAGTTGGTTGTATTCGTCTTTTATTGTTGTGGATTTAACCGGGACAATGACTTCAACTTGTTCAGAGGTAGAGCTTGTTTTCGTTTTTCTGACTTTAGCTGATTTGCCCAAAACCTCACCATCTATTGTGAGGCTCATTTTGCTATTCTCGAAAATTGGCTGCCCGTTAACACTCGCCGACCAATGAATTCCGTCGTCCGTATTTAAGGTGGTTAAAATTTTTCCGTTTGGCGAGCTAACGGTGTAATCTTTTGCCGCTAGATTAATGGAGAACAACGAAAAAAGGACGGAAAGCAGTAACGATGAAGTGTAGTTTTTGATCAACATAGATTTGAATTTTGTTAGGTGTATTAAAGTAGTAGAATGAAATTTATTTGCCTGGGTGTTTTTTCAGAAACAGACTACATAATCTGAAAAATTCGGAATGCCCGGTTTTCTTTTGGTTTAAGTTATTCTGTAAATATATCAAAAATTGCAGTGGGGAAATACTTTATCTTTTCGTTTTTCGTTTTTCCATAACGAACAAATTTGGTTACTTTTACCGCCTTAATCTGCGAGAATACATGAAGCGTACGTATTTTGCTGTTATTAGCCTTTCGCTAGCCCTGCTTATTTTAGGATCTTGTTCCTCGAAAAAGAATTTTCGATTGGGTGAATTGTCTTATGAAATAGGTGAATATTATCGGGCAACTGAAAAATACCGGAAAGCCTACCGAAAGGATGATAATATGCAGCACAAAATGGAAATGGCTTATAATATGGCTGAAGCCTATCGCGAAATTGGCGATTACGGAAAGGCTGCCATTTGGTACAAAAATGCAATTCGCCGGCAACACCCCGATTTTAAAGCTGTACTTTATTATGCCGATTGTTTACGCGCTACGCAGAAATTCGAAGAGGCAATTGAAGCTTATCAGCAATATCTCGATTCAATACCACAAGATATTCAGGCACTAAACGGATTGGATGCTTGCCGCTATATTCAGGAGTGGGTTGATAATCCGACCCGTTATGTGGTGAACACTGTTCGTGAGCTAAACTCCAAATATGCCG
Source organism: Sunxiuqinia sp. (assembly GCF_055140945.1). Lineage (NCBI taxonomy): Bacteria > Pseudomonadati > Bacteroidota > Bacteroidia > Marinilabiliales > Prolixibacteraceae > Sunxiuqinia > Sunxiuqinia sp. The sequence continues at coordinate 39,519 of NZ_JBSQYS010000001.1, read as the reverse complement.
ATTACACCCCTGTTTTTGTGGGGGAACGCGATAATGAAATTCTATTGACTTCAACACGTGAAAATACCGTTGGCAATAAAGAAAACAGTATAACGGGCGAGCAGTTTGCCGATATCTTTCGTTCAGAATACCAGGTTCAGCGGCAGAAATGGGGTCCTCCCAAACTGATTGATGAATCTGGAATGATCAATTCGCCGGACGAAGAAGGAGCGATTACCTTGTCGGAAAATGGCGATGAAATGATTTTTACGCGTGCCCGTTACGACAAAAAAGAGGATCTTGGCACAGAACTATACCGGGTCAAAATGTCACGAGGCGACTGGTCGGAGCCTGTTAAATTGGATTTGCTCGGTGATAGCCTCGTTGCTGCTCATCCTTCGTTGTCGATTAATGGCGATACCTTGTATTTTGTGTCTGACAAACCCGGAGGTTATGGCGGGAAAGATATTTGGATGGTAACCGGTAATGGTGGTACTTTTTCGAACCCAAAAAATCTGGGGTCCAAAATTAATACGCCGGGCGATGAAGTTTTCCCAACGATCCGATCAAATGGCGAACTGTATTTTTCATCGGATTACCACATGGGAATGGGTGGACTGGATATTTTTAAAGCCACCCGCACTGAAAAAGGGGAGTGGCGCATTCAGAATATGAAAGCACCAATCAACTCTTCGGGTGATGATTTTGGAATGTCGTTTATTGAAGGAGAGGAAACGCGCGGAATGTTTGCCTCGAACCGAAAAGGATCACGCAGCGATGATATTTATTCCTTTTACTTACCTCCTAAAATTTATCGTGTTTCGGGCGAAATTTACGATAAAGAAACCAGCCAACGATTGGATGGTGCCCGTATTCGGATTATTGGAACTGATGGCACAAACCTGAAAATGCGTGCCGATGATGGTAAGTTCCAGCTGAAATTAAACCCCGAAACGGAATATGTTTTTGCCGCGTTTAAAGATGGCTATTTAAATGATAAAGGGCGCGAATCCACTATCGGATTAGATGATAGCCAGGATTTCAGAGTTGATTTGTACCTCACGCCAACCGATGCGCCAATCAAAGTAGATAATATTAATTACGAGTTTGGAAGTTGGGAATTATTACCCGAGTCGGTCCATGCATTAGATAGTTTGGTGGGTATTTTGGAACTAAATCCAACCATTACCATTGAGCTGATGGCACACACCGACTTTGTAGGTTCGGAACAGTACAACTTCGAACTTTCACAGAAACGGGCACAGACGGTTGTCGATTACCTGATTCAACAAGGCATCAACCCTGGCCGATTAGTTGCCAAAGGGTATGGTGAAACCTGGCCAAAAGCCATTACGCGTAAGTTGGCTAAGCAGTACGACTTCCTGAAACGGAATGATGAACTGACCGAAGAGTTCATCCTTGGACTTACTCCTGAACAGCAAGAAATAGCCAAGGCCATTAATCGTCGCACCGAATTCCGAGTGCTTTCTACCGATTTTCATGAGCGCTTTGCTCCCGAAGTTGAGGAATAGGGATATTGCTATTTCTTCGTTAATCGTCATTTAATAGCAAAGCAGAATCATTTCTCAATGCGAAAAACACCTTATTTTTGCGCTCTTGTTCGTAGATGGTGAACCGAACGATAGGCGAAATGTTGCTCTCATATAATAAAAGACAAAAATGACAAAATCATACTTTCCAAGTTTGCAGGATATTAACCGGGCAAAATTGACTCTGAACGAAATCTTAACTTTTACTCCGCTGACTGAAAATTTAAACCTTTCGGAGCAGTTTGGCGCTAAGGTTTTTTTAAAACGGGAAGACCTGCAAATTGTACGATCCTATAAAATACGTGGTGCTTACAATAAGATTAAGAGCCTGAGCAAAGAGCAGCTGAAAAATGGCGTTGTTTGTGCTAGTGCCGGTAATCATGCTCAGGGAGTGGCCTACTCGTGTCAGAAGTTGGGAATTAATGGAAAAATTTACATGCCCACAACGACTCCCAAGCAAAAAATCAAACAGGTAAAAATGTTTGGGAAAGAGTTTGTCGAAATCGTATTGATTGGAGATACTTATGATGATGCCAGTAGCGAGGCCTGGAAAGATTGCCACGAAAACCAGAAGGCCTATATTCATCCGTTTGACGATCCGTTGATTATTGAAGGACAGGCGACAACGGCTATGGAGATTTTACAGGATTCAACCCTCCAGATTGATTATGTGTTTGTTCCCATTGGTGGAGGCGGATTAATTGCCGGAGTGGGAAGCTACTTTAAACAAATGCATCCGAGCACCAAAATTATTGGCGTTGAACCGGCTGGTGCTCCTTCTATGAAAGAATCATTGAAAAAGGGAGAAGTGGTCACTCTGGAGAAAATTGATAAGTTTGTTGATGGCGCAGCTGTTCAGCGTGTTGGGGATCTGCCATTCGAAATTTGCAAACAGGTGGTCGATGATATTGTGTTGGTTCCCGAAGGTCGTATCTGTACCAAAATATTGGAATTGTATAACCGCGATGCTATAGTGGTTGAGCCGGCCGGAGCACTTTCTATTGCCGCGTTGGATGATTATGCTGCTCAGATCAAAGGGAAAAATGTGGTTTGCATTGTTTCAGGAAGTAATAACGACATCACGCGGACCGAAGAAATCAAGGAGCGATCGCTGTTATTTGAAGGACTGAAGCATTATTTTATCATCCGTTTTCCGCAGCGTTCGGGAGCGTTGCGCGACTTTGTTGAATATGTTATTGGTCCAAATGACGACATCACTCATTTCGAATACACCAAAAAGAATAGCCGCGAGCGCGGGCCTGCTTTTGTTGGAATTGAACTAAGCAACAAAAATGATTTTGATGGTCTGGTGCAACGAATGGCGGAAAATGGGTTTGTCTACGAATACGTAAATGAAAAACCTGATCTGTTCCAATATCTAATTTGAAACTGATTTTCAACCTTACCGACTATGAATAATAAGTTACCCAATACTATTGATGAAGTTATTGACACACTGGAGCATATTATTCAGGAATGCATACAAAATAATGACCCTTCCGGATATTTTGCAGCACTTTACCAAAAAGTAACGATCAAGGTAAAAGAAGGAATTGAGAACAATTATTTTGATGATGGCGAACGCATGGAGCAACTCGATGTGCTGTTTGCCAATCGGTACATTGAAGCGTGGGTGGCTTATAAAAGCAAGAGCCCAATGACACTCTCCTGGCAAAAGGCATTCGACTTGTCATCGAATTACTGGCCTATTGTGTTGCAGCATATGCTAATGGGGATGAATGCACATATCAATCTTGATTTGGGGATCGCCGCAGCAGAGGTTTCAAGAGAAAAAATGATAGCAGATCTTCAGGATGATTTTAACCGGATTAATGAGATTCTATCATCCTTGATTCATGATGTGCAGGATGATTTGTCGACTGTTTGGCCGGCTTTAAAATTTATACTGAAATGGACGGGAAAGGTGGATGACTACCTGGTTGATTTTAGCATGAAATTGGCTCGCGATGGAGCCTGGAAGTTTGGCAACAAATTTTTCAGTACCACTAATTCTGATGTTGATGCTTGTCTGAAAGATCGTGATCTGCGGGTAGCCGATAAAACAAGTGTAATCCTTCAGCCCGGATTGATTGCCAGTGCCGTTTTATCCATTGTTCGGTTAACTGAGCGAGGAACCGTTTCGGAAAAGATAGGTAAACTCAAAAGAACGAGTGAATAATCTCAGCGCATATTCAGTTCAATTATAGTTTTCTCTAAAATTAGCAGGTCGCTACTCAGTCGTTTAAAAACTTTTGTATCTTCAATCCCTTCAAAATACGAATAGAATTATCTAACTCATCCAACGAATAACAGAACATGGGCAATCTAAAAGACCTCTTTTATCTGATCTCCTTTTTGTTTCTTGCAGTCAACACTAGTTGTACTACTCAACAGGCTGATCTGCAACTAAACTATTCGAATCCGCAAATTAGGTATGAAGGGCGAATAGATACGAGCAATGCGGAGGGAGCTGAATTATATTGGTCCGGCACATCAGTTAAAATCAATTTTGAAGGGGAATCAATCTCGGCTCTGATGAGTGATGAAAATGGCACCAACGACTTCAATATTCAGCTGGATCAGGATAGCTCGGTTTTGTTGCAAATGGATACGGTGAAAAGATATTACACGCTGGCTTCGGGGCTGGCTCCCGGGAAACATACCCTGGAATTGTTCAAACGGACGGAGTGGGACCGTGGCACCACCACTTTTTATGGTTTCAAAATAGAAGGCAATGCTCAAGTGCTTCCCAAGTCGCCGGCTAAAAAGCGAAAAATCGAATTTTATGGCAACTCCATCACTGCCGGGTATGCCGTGGAAGATACTACGGGGAAAGACCGTCCAAATGGAACCTTTACAAACAACTATCTGAGTTATGCGGCAATCACGGCCCGACACTTCGATGCCCGATACCACTGCATTTGTAAGAGTGGAATTGGTATCACGATTAGCTGGTTTCCCTCCATCATGCCCGATATTTATGATCGTCTTAATCCAGCTGACTCTACCAGTCAATGGGATTTCTCCAGTTATACGCCCGACTTGGTCGTGATTAATCTTTTTCAGAATGACTCCTGGTTAGTTAATCGTCCGGAGCGTGATGAGTTTAAAGCCAATTTTGGAAACGAAGCGCCGGACGATGAATACATCATTCAGGCGTATCAGAGCTTTGTAGCCAGCATTCGTGATCAATATCCGCAAGCCAGTATTATTTGCATGCTGGGGAATATGGATGCCACAAGAAAAGACTCGCAATGGCCGGGCTACATTAAGCAGGCAGTTTCCAATTTAGACGATCCCGAAATTTATTCGTTTTTTATGCCGTTTAAGGAAACGTCCGGGCATCCCAGCATCCAGGAACAGCAGGCCATGGCTAATAGCCTGATTCGCTTTATCGATGAACATATTGAATGGTAGTTTATCGGGTTACATTACCAAATCGCTAATCTTTTCGGAGAACGTAATCCTTTGTCGTGTGGGTTAACGGTCGATTTAATTTATTGACTAGTTTTGCGCCAAAATCAAAAAAAAGTAACGACTAAATTCACTTGGTAATGAACAACATTAAATTAGGAAATCCTGCGGTGGTAGGATTAGCGGGGTTTGGCATGACGACTCTTTTACTTCAATTTCATAACCTGGGCTGGTGCGGCTTGGGACCGGTTATCTCCATGGGTTTTATTTTTGGAGGATTAGCTCAGTTAATCGCCGGATTTATGGAACAAAAAACAGGCAATAACTTTGGATTTGCTGCTTTTTCAAGCTACGGTGCATTCTGGATCGGACTGGGAATTATATGGGTGTTAAACAGCCTGGGCGTATACGAATCGTCACATACCGATGTGGGCTTTTTCCTGGTTGGGTGGACTTTGTTGACCGCCATTTTTTGGATCGGATCCATGTTTATTCATCAAGCTATGTTCATCACCTTCACCACTTTGTTGCTGGGTTTTATCTTTCTGGACCTGGGACACTTCGGACCTCATGTAATGAACATTGTTGCTGCAATTGTATTGATCGTTTGTGCTTTGTCAGCCTGGTATATGATGGCTGCAATTATTCTGAATGATTTGGCCGGACGTGAAATCCTGAAGTATGGAACGCCTTTGCTGAAAGGGAAGTAAGACTCATTTAATTATTCTGTAAAAAAGCACCGGGAGTCATTTTCCGGTGCTTTTTTTATAGGCATCTTTTCAATCTCATTATAATTTAAAATTTTCAACGGTATTCGATGGAACTCGCTTTAAATAATCATGCTTCTGTGTGTGACTGTTTTTACATGCTCGTTTCATCTAAATTATAAGGTGTGTTTTCTGAATTCCGAATTGTTGCCTTTTCGTAGATATCTGGCTTATGTGCAAACCAATTATTTATATACGGTATAAATAAGCTTTTTTTAACTCTTCTAAAAATTTGATGAACTGCACGTTTTCCTGGATGAACCCCCTCAAAAATTTCACGAAGGGCACTTTGAGCCAGTTTTCGACACAGTCATTTAACAAAAATTAAGGGTCGCCTTTCCTTGAAAAACAGAATAACTAAATGTTTATTCTATAGCTTTGGCCAAAGAAAAACCCGGCTAACTGTTTTTTTACAGAAAGCCGGGTTGAAATAAATGTTTATTAACCGGGTTGGGAAGCTACAACTTCCCTTCCCACAAACTTTTCAAAATTATGAAAAAATTTAATCTTTTTGCCATGGTGGCAGTCGTAGTAATTGTTTTTAGTGCTTGTCAGAAAGACGAATTGGAAATTAATGAATCTCAAAATGCAGATAAATTTGAAGAAAAAAAAGACATAATTGGTAGGAACGGAGTTTTAATCTTTCCGAATAATGAAAGCCTTGACAGGACTCTGAAGGCGATTTCTTCAATGGACGAAGAGGAGCGCAGGGTTTGGGAAGGAAAATATAGTTTTACATCACAGCTTTCAATTTTCAATGATATTGTTTTTGCAGAATCGAAACTTGATGAACCTTATGAAAATATGAGTGAGGAGGAGTTGAAAAATACACCTCCACCTCCATTGCATTCAAAAACTTATTATACCTATTTAAGCGAAGGTGTAATTAAAGAATTCAAATTAAATGATGGTACTGAAATATATGATTACAGTACTTGTGCTCCATGTTTAGCCGCAATTTTAAATGCAGAAGGAATTTATGCAGTTGGAGATACTATGTATCAATTCACTCAAATGGAAAGAAAAGAATGGGTTAATTGTGATTTTGATAATAAAGAGAAATTAATAAATACACATGTAGATTCAGATGAAATAAAAGTTGATATGAAGCTCAAAAGTACTACTGTGAAATACGGCGATTTTCGGTATGACTCAGGTGGAAAGAGACGAATTAGAATTGGAGTAAATTTTTCATCAAGCTTGTATTTTGAGAGTGGAAAGATATGGAAATATACCCATTGGATAGAAGTCCAAAGTCAAAAGAAAAATTTCTGGGGAAACTGGAAATATAACTGGACAGATATGTACTATAAAGGTCAATGGGATTTTAGTGTAGATTATAGTTTGGACAATTTGTATTTTTTCACGGCACAAGGAACCGCACAAACAGAAAGTTATCCCGATAATGAGCATATTCATGCTTCGAATCTAAAAGCTACATACGATATCAGTACCGGAGAAGTTATACCCTATGGTTCTACAATGTGGATGATGTATGACGGTACTTTTACAAAATCAGCTTTCGAGGAAGATCTATATTATATTAGAGATGTGAAATTGACAGATTTCAGCTGGGAGGTTATTGGTCACGCATATGTTAAAGCAACAGTGAATAAATAGAACTAATAGGCCATTAAAAGTAGCAAACAGAAAAATGAGGTTCTGCTTGCTATTACCTATCGGGGGCTTATTCATTTCAATGGTTGATTCTCTTACAGTCCGCTTGTATCGCGTGATAAAAATACAAAATAGATACTGTGACACACAATGAAATTGTTCGGCTGCAAGAGCGGGGCGTTGTTCCCTAGACTCATAACAAACTGTTTGCTTTAAATAGATTTATTTTGATTAGCCCGTTTTCAATTTTAACTTGCTTGCCTAAACGAGTGTCCGTAATGGGAAAAATGAGAAATTAAAGTATAAACATAGAAGATCAAATTGGTCCGCTAAAAAAGAAAATTTTGACTATTCACCCAGTATTGATTATGGAAAAGATAATATTTTCACTATTTATTCTTGCCGTTCTGTTTTCATCTTGCCAAAAAATTGTCGAAATTGACTTGACACAACAAGAGCAAAAACAGGTTGTCAATTGTCTTTTTACTTCTGGTGAGCCAATTGATTTGTCTGTTGCTCAAACAACAATTATCCAACTTGATTCAGTGGAATACATCGATGGGTTGAATATCGTATTGTATGAAAATGATTCCTTAAAATGGACTGGAAACAATTCAGAAGATGGGAATTACAAAGTTTCCTATTGGCCGAAATCAGGTCGTGTTTATCGTGTCGTTGTCGAGAATCAGAATGGGCAAACATTGTCGGCTATTGAGACAGTGCCAGCCGATATTGAAATTCAGCAAGCAACGAACAGATATCCGGTTTATACTAATCAATATGATATCCAATTTGGGAAAATCACGGTTTCGTTCAACGATGATCCTGACAGGAAAAATTATTATGAACTCGTCATCTTGGATGAAAACAATCGTCTCGTAAATACCTTTCATGTCAGCAGTCCGGTCATCACGGTTGATAATGAAAATGATCCTAATCCGCCCGGGTCACTGCTTTTTACCGATGAATTATTTAGCGGACAAACATTGACTCTTGAGATCTTTTCTGAGTCATCAAGTCCAACCATCGTTCTGAAGAACGTCAGTCGTAATTACTATGAATACCGGAAAAGCATTATCAGTCATTTATATAATCAAAATGTCGAGCGGGATGATGTTTATAACCTCTTCAAAGGCGATCCGGTTGAACTGTATTCGAATGTACAAAACGGGTTGGGAATTTTTGCAGCATATACACAAGACATCAAGGTTTGCACCAATATAACTCAATAACATGAAAGCAAACCGCATCATTATAACCTTTCTGTTAGTGCTACCAATTGTATTCCCGACCCATTTGTTTGCTCAAAACCATACCCTCCAAGGTTTTGTCAGGGACGCAACAACCGATGAACCATTGATTGGGGCAACTGTCTTTCAACCTGCAAGCCAAAAAGGAACCTCGACTGACAACAATGGCTATTTCAGATTAACCACTTCTGCAAAAGCAACTCTCGAAATTTCATTCATTGGCTACCAGAAATTGTTATTTGCCAACCCTGCACAAAATGACTCATTAGTCAATCTTTATCTGGCTCCGGGTCTTTCAATTGGAGAAGTCAAAATAGAAGCGAAACATACAGAAGAACGGGTTACCGGATTAGTGGAGATTCCAATCGACCTTTTAAAAAAGTTACCGACCATGACTGGTGAACCCGATCTAATGAAAAGTTTTCAATTAATGCCCGGCGTGAAAATGGGAGACGAGGGAACATCAGTTTTTTATGTACGTGGCGGAACGCCTGATCAAAATCTCATCTTAATGGACGATGTTCCACTTTATTACGTTAATCATATTGGTGGGTTTTTGTCGGTTTTTGATATGAATACCATTAAAAAAGCGACCTTGTACAAAGGCGATTTCCCTCCACGTTTTGGAGGTCGGCTTTCTTCAGTTCTGGATATCCGGTTGAAAGATGGGAATGTCAATCAATCAAAACATGAAATCGGGGTTGGCACGCTTTCTTCAAAATATTTTGTGGAAGGCCCAATCCTAAAGAACAAACTTTCAGGAATGTTCTCACTACGCCGTTGCAATCTGGACTTATTTATGCGTCCCCTCACCGAAATGAATTCTAGTGGGAATGACGTCCGCAGCTACTCTTTTTATGATTTAACAGCCAAAGCGACCTATACAAAAGATGCTCGCAACAAATTCAGTTTCATGGCTTATTCGGGCCGGGACAAATTATTCTTCAAGGAAAAATTCGCTGACAATTACCTTGACAAGATGAACAACCGTTGGGGGAACAGAATTGGCTCTGCAAAGTGGACCCATTTTTCAAAAAACAGTTGGGTCGCAACTTCAGGAGTGAGCTACAGTCGCTTCTTTAGATTGATTAGCACCATTGAAAAGGAAGCATCACAGAATGATGCAAACAAAACGGTCGGCTCGTTTGGTTCCAGTATTCAAGATCTTTCGATATTCTCGTCCGTCAACCGGCCTTTCAACAAACTTGATTTGAGACTTGGATTGTCGTCTACGTTCCACCAGTTTACCCCAACTGCAATTAAATCATCTGGTGGGGGCAATTCGTCTGAAGAAGATACCCTGTTTATCAACAGGCTTCATGAAACTGAACTCAGCGGTTACTTGGAAACGGATTGGGATATAAGCAAAAAGCTACATATTAGCTCTGGCTTTTTCGCGATGTATTGGCTGGGAATCGATCATGCTTCCATTGATCCCCGTTTGTCTGTCAACTATTCGTTGCCAAACGAAACTGCAATTAAAGCATCATATTCCAAAAATCACCAGTACATCCACCTTTTGGCGAACAATTCTGCTGGATTACCTAACGACTTATGGGTTCCATCTACCTCTTCAATTCAACCAGAAAAGTCCGATCAAATTGCCCTCGCACTTAGCCGAAATGTTAACGGGATTGATTTTTCGATTGAGACCTACTACAAAAAAATGCTTAACCTGATTTATTACAAACCTGGCTTTACCGTTTTTAATACGCTAAACTGGCAAGATGCAATCGAAAAAGCAGGAGAAGGAACATCAAAAGGTATCGAATTATTGATTCAGAAAAATACAGGGAAACAGCGGGGATGGATTGGGTACACATTATCGAAAGACACCCGGCAATTTGAAGCACTAAACGACGGACGCGTTTTCCCATTTAAATATGGCCGCTTGCACGAAGTAAATGTAGTCTACAACCTTGAAATTTCTTCAAAGGTTTCTTTTTCTGCCAACTGGATTTTTGCCTCAGGCAACTACATTACGCTCGCCACTCAGACTTTCCCGGCAATCGATTTCGACTATTTTCGTGACAACTATTTTGATAAGACGTTTGTGGACGCACACAATTATGGTGGTGTCAATTACTATAAAACCGCTAGCTATCATCGGTTGGATATTGGGCTAAACTTCAAAAAGCAATTGAAAAAGGGTGAACGAAATTTCTACTTCGGGATTTACAACCTTTATAACCGGATGAACCCTTATTACTATTATTTCAAATCAAGTGGGGGTAGTCGGAAACTCTACCAATTTTCATTATTCCCAATTATGCCATCAGTTTCATTTACGTATAAATGGTAGTCATTCGATTTAAATATTAATCACCTTAAAACGACAAGTTCTCCAATTCCACATTGCCACCGCTTAAGATGATGCCTGCTTTTCTATCCCTAACATCGATTTTGGTTTTCGTGACTTTTTTTGCCTTTCAAGTTTTACCAGTAGAGTATATTAAATTTTGATCTTGTTGGCTGTTTCGATCATTGGTGCTTTTACTTCTGTTCTTGTATCGTAATAGAAGGTTGGTCCACATCACGACTTTCTTGTTTTCTAATAGGGGTAACAACCTGTAAAATCACAGTTTTTGTTATTATACTTTTTCACTCGTTTGCCGAGAAAGTATTTATATTATATTAATTTTGGGAGTTCAACATGTTGTCAGCTGGCAGGGATAGAAAGTCTGTTCAATTATTGAGTTCGTGTTCTGAACTGGAAGAGATTGCTAAATAGTCAGATTCTTATGTCTTTTTGTAGTTGGGTTGGGTGGGGGCGAAAACCAACTAGTTCTATCAGCCGTTAGTCATACAATAAGAACTGTTGTTTTTCCAACTTCTATTGTGAATTGTTACGATAAATAATCGCTGGAGGTGTCTGTTTTTGTACACATTAGAGAATACCATAAGTGTAATACTTATAAATGATAAGCTGAATGAATAGGCTGTCTTCTAAGAAATTAAATGACCGACCAAAGGTTGTGAGTGATGAGGAATTTGAAGCCCTTTACGGAGAATACTATGACTCATTCGTACTATTTGGTCAAAAATTTATTCATGATCAAACAGTAGTTGAGGATATTGTACAGGAAGCATTTATCAAATTTTGGTTGAGGAAAAATAATTTTGACAATGAGTATGCGATACGAGCATTTTTATATAAGGCTGTCCGAAACTCTTGTGTCAATTATTTGGATCATCTTCGGGTGCGTCAAAAATTTAGTCAGGAAGTAGCACCTTTTGTCTATAGTGAGGAGTATTTCTCGCAACATGTTATCGAAGAAGAAGTGCACCGTATTATTAATGAAGCGGTACAGCAACTTCCAGAATCAGCTCGGGAGATTTATTTAATGAGTTTGAATGGTGTTAAGAACAATGAAATAGCGGAAGACTTGAATATTTCAGTCAATACTGTGAAAACTCAGAAGATGAGAGCCAAAAAAATTCTACGAGAAAAATTGAAAAAAATAAATCTCATTTTGCTTTGTTTATGAGTGGATTAGAGTTTTGCCAGCAAGGCAAATAAAAAATAATTGAATTCTTTGTCACCCACTTTTGAGGGTTGCCTGTTTCTGACTTATATACATGATAAGTTGACAATGGATGACAAAATGAATTTAGAATTCTATATTTCTGATCTAATTGCAAAGAAAATAAAGGGCGGTTTATCAGATGACGAAGAGCGGTTTTTGGCAGAGTGGGAAGCTGAAAAAAAAGAAAATTCTGATTTGCTGAGAAGGTTACTTCAGTCGCCTCGCGAAGATTACTTGCGAAAGGAGGAGATCCGACAAACCATCAATAAGGATAAAGGCTGGCAACATATAAAAGCGGGGATTAGGCGAAGAAGCCGACGGAGAACGATTATAAAATATACACAATCTGTCGCAGCTGTTCTCGCAGTGTTTGTGGTAAGTGCGTACCTGATTTCTACTTATAAAAATTCTAATCATACATCAGAGCATCGTGTAGCTAATTACAAACAAGCCATGCTTGTTACCGGAGATGGCGAAATATATCCATTGGACGTCACTAAAGAATCCTTCGTTGATCCGTCAAATCTGACAAATAATATCAGCCACCTGGTTCACGATAAAAAACAAGGGTTTATTTCGTTTTTTCGATCAGCAGTGTCCGATACGATCATTGTTCCCAGGGGCGCGAAGTACAAGTTTACCCTTATGGATGGAACAAAAGTTTGGTTGAATTCCAATTCCAAACTAGTGTTCCCCACCCAGTTTGAAGGAGGTATCAGACAGATTTCACTTAAAGGAGAGGGTTTCTTTGAGGTTGCTCCCAACAAGGCAGTTCCCTTTGTTATTGATGTTGATGAAGCAGAAGTAAAAGTAGTTGGCACGGCATTCAATATAAATGCTTATGATGAAAAATACGAAATGGTGACAACAGTTGTTGAAGGTAAAGTTATTGTAAATGATGACCATTGGGAAAAGAATGAGCTACTGATGCCCAACGAGCAGTTATGTGTGAACACCTTAACGGGAGTTGTGCAGAGGAAAGTGATAGATGCCGGTGTGTTTACAGCCTGGACTCGTGGGCGGTTGGTCTTTGAAAATGAAAGCTTGGACAGTTTAATGAAAAGGCTTGAACGATTGTATGACGTAAACATAATAATTTCCGACGATGTTGATAAGACAATTAAATTCACGGGTGACATTAAACGATATGACGATTTGAATGACGTTTTAGATATGTTGGCAACAACGCAAAATGTCAAATTTAGCGTGGATGGTCAGGATGTAGTCGTTAGTAAATAATCAATCATTAGAAAGCATAATTAAATAACAATACGAGATGTTTGAAGGCAGGGATTAGCGCTATTAAATTTCAATTCTCTAATCACTGGTACTTATAGCATCTTCACAAAATGAGGTATTAACTTAATCACATTCAAAGTATGAAGAGAAAATGTGAAGATTTTTCTTTACAATGGGCAAGATGCCTTCGTATAAGAAAACTTGCGCTTTTGGTCTTGATCGTGAGCTTTACCTGTTTGCAGGTATCAGCAAGGTCAAGTAAGAGACTCATCGAGCTAAAAATGAATAAATGCTCTTTGGTCGATGTTTTAAACGAACTTAAAAAGAAAACCGATTACACCTTTCTTTTTAATGTTGATGAAGTCGAAAAGCTAGAGGAGGTTGAGCTTAGCTCTAGTCCTAAGACCGTAGAAAACATATTGGATGAATGCCTTTCTGGTTCCGGACTCTCATACGAGATAAAGGATCAAGTGGTCATCATCAAATCGAATCCGGACATAGAGCAGCAAAGCTCACCGAATGTTCAGCCTCAAAAGGTTGGAGAGATTAGCGGTGTTGTTACCGACGAAACCGGAGCTCCAATGCCCGGAGTTTCCGTAGTTGTTAAAGGAACAACACTTGGAGCAGCAACCGACTTCGATGGTCGTTACCGGTTAAAAATTCCTGACAAAGCAGATCAAACACTTGTTTTTTCGTTTATCGGTATGAAACCGAAGGAAGTTAAAATTGAAGGTCAGTCTCAGTTGGATGTGACCTTAGAGTCGTTTTCAGAGAGTCTTAATGAGGTTGTGGTCACTGGTATGGTAACAACCGATAAACGATTGTTTACAGGAGCAAGCCAGCGACTAGATGCGGAAGATGTTAAGCTCGCAGGTATTGCTGATGTTAGCCGCGGCTTGGAAGGACGTGCGGCTGGGGTTTCTGTACAAAACGTTTCAGGTACTTTTGGAACTGCTCCTAAAATACGTGTAAGGGGGGCAACTTCAATTTATGGAAGTTCGAAACCTCTTTGGGTTGTTGATGGAGTAATAATGGAAGATGTGGTTGAAATGAGCTCTGATGATCTTTCATCAGGAGATGCAATAACGCTGATTAGCTCGGCTATCGCAGGCTTAAATGCTGATGATATTGCAAGTTTTGAGATTTTAAAAGACGGTTCGGCAACATCAATTTATGGTGCCCGGGCAATGGCTGGTGTAATTGTAATCACCACAAAAAGAGGTAAAGCCGGAGTAAGTCGAATTAGTTATACCGGCGAATATACATACCGCTTAACTCCATCTTACAGCGATTTTAACATCATGAACTCTCAGGAACAAATGTCGGTTTATGAAGAAATGCGCGAAGGAGGATGGTTGAATTATGCCGACATTACCAATGCCCGTGAGAGTGGGGTGTATGGGCGGATGTATCGTCAGTTGAGCCAGCTTGATGGATCAGGTAATTATGTATTACCTAATACGCCCGAGGCCATGGCTGGATTTTTACGTCAGGCCGAATACCGAAATACGAACTGGTTTGATGAGCTTTTCAATACCAACATCATGCAGAATCATTCCGTAAGCATGTCTTCAGGAACTGAAAAGTCAAGCTACTATGCATCAATTAGTGCCTTGGTTGATCCGGGCTGGACGCTCGACAGTAAGGTGAATCGCTATACCGCGAATTTTAATACGAATTATAAGATTCGTGATAATCTATCGTTAAATACAATTAGTAGCGCCTCATACCGGAAGCAGAAAGCGCCCGGAACTTTGGCTCAGGATGTAGATGTGGTAACCGGAAAGGTTAAACGTGATTTTGATATTAACCCCTATTCTTTTGCACTAAACTCTTCAAGAGCTTTAGATCCGGATAACTACTACACGCGTAATTACGCCCCCTTCAATATCAAAAAGGAATTGAGTGAAAACAATATTGATTTGAACGTGGTTGATGTTAAGTTCCAATCGGAACTGAAATGGAAAGTGGTGCCAAAAGTAGAGTTAAGTGCTTTGGGAGCATTGAAATATCAAGCAACTTCGCAAGAACATAATGTTACTGAGTTTTCGAACCAGGCACAGGCATATCGGGCAATGGGTAATACAACTATACGCGATGACAACCCATTCTTGTATACTGATCCTGACGATCCTTATGCTTTGCCAGTTAGTGTATTACCTCAGGGGGGGATTTATACGCGAACGAATTATTCCATGCTTGGATATGACTTGCGGACAACGGCATCGTATAAAGATGTCTTCAACGAAACCCACATTGTGAATTTTTACGGTGGAATGGAGATTAACTCATCCGACCGGAAGAAAACAAGCAATACCGGATGGGGAATGCAATACTCCATGGGGGAAATACCATTCTATACTTACGAGTTGCTTAAAAAGGGAATAGAAGAGAATAATTTATATTATAGTCTTGAGAATACCAGGTATCGGAATGTTGCCTTTTTTGGTAATGCGACCTATTCGTATAAAGCGAAGTATACTTTAAATGGTACATTGCGTTATGAAGGGTCTAACAAATTAGGTCGTTCTCAAAGTGCTCGTTGGCTTCCTACCTGGAATATTTCGGGTGCCTGGAATGCGCACGAAGAAGGCTTTTTTAAAGATTTGGAGCCAGCCATTTCGCACCTTACCTTGAAAGCATCCTATAGTTTAACGGCAGATAGAGGCCCGTACGATGTTACAAACTCATTAGTTGATATTCGAAGTAGAACACCATGGCGTCCAACTGCTGGAGTAAAGGAAAGTGCGCTTTATATCAACTCGCTTGAAAATAGCGACCTGACCTATGAGAAAAAACATGAATTCAACTTTGGAGCTGAAATCGGGTTTCTTAACAACAGACTTAATACCACTTTTGATGTTTATCGACGGAACAACTTTGATCTGATAGGCATTGTTAACACACAGGGTTTAGGAGGAGAGGTTTCTAAATTTGGTAACGTAGCATCCATGAAATCTGATGGTTACGAATTTTCATTGTCGTCGACCAATATTAGAACGAATAATTTCTCATGGGTTACCACCTTCGTGTATTCAAAAGTGAAGAATGAAGTGACCGATTTGGAGACAAGATCTCGGGTAATTGATTTGGTTACCGGCACCGGATTTGCCCGCGAAGGCTATCCTGTACGTTCCATTTTTTCAATTCCATTTGAGGGGCTGAATAGTGAAGGTTTGCCAACATTCCTAAACGACAAAAATGAAACAACGGTGTTCGACATTTATTTTCAGGAGCGTGAAAACCTTGATTTTTTGGAGTATTCAGGTTCGGCCGACCCGACAGATATTGGTAGTTTAAACAATACTTTTTCGTATAAAGGATTTCGATTTAATTTCTTCATGACCTATTCATTTGGGAATGTGGTACGTCTCGATCCTGTATTCGATAGTTCCTATTCTGACCTGACCGCCTTACCCCGCGAATTTAAAAACCGTTGGGTAAATCCCGGTGACGAAGCCTTTACCGATGTTCCTATTATTGCTACAAAAAGACAAGAGGACAACATTGGGAGATATGATCTGGCAACTGCGTATAATGCTTACAATTATTCTACTGCAAGAATTGCAAGCGGTGATTTTATTAGAATGAAGGATGTTTCTTTATCCTATGATTTTGATAATCAAGTAACAAAGGCACTTGGAGTGAATAGTTTATCACTAAGAGTGCAAGCAACAAACCTCTTTTTAATTTACTCTGATGACAAATTAAATGGGCAAGATCCTGAATTTTTTAATACAGGAGGGGTTGCAGCTCCGGTTCCTAAGCAGTTTACGTTTACCTTAAAGCTTGGTTTATAAAAAAGATTTAGATATGAAAAGAATGAAAATACTATATTTCATCTTGATGGCCATATTGGCCTTCTCATGTGATGATTTTCTTGATGAAACTCCGGATAACAGAGCTGAAGTCGATAGTCAGGTTAAGATCAGGAAACTTCTCGTTTCTGCATATTCTGAGGGCAACTATGCCTTGGCTTGTGAACTCTCATCCGACAATATTGAAGATACCGGTGAGTCGAATCCGAATACAACTCGTTTATTCGAGCAAATGGCAAACTGGGAGGAAGTAACCGAAGTCGATAATGATGATTTGAAAAATGTTTGGGAAGGGGCTTATCTTGCGATTGCTAATTCTAACCAGGCATTGGCTGCTATTGACGAAATAGGTGAAGAAAGCCTACTTGCCGAAAAGGGCGAAGCACTGATCACACGTGCCTATTCACACTTTATTTTAGTTAATGTTTTTTGTAGGCATTATAATTCGGCAACGAGTGATACTGATTTGGGAATTCCTTATATGGAAGCGCCCGAGACCAAACTGAATCCGAAGTATGAAAGAGGTACGGTTAAAGAGGTGTACGAGAAAATAAATGCAGACATTGAAGCTGCACTGCCTTTAATTAGCGATGATGTGTATGAAGTCGCTGCGTATCACTTTAACCAGAAGGCTGCTTACGCATTTGCTGCCCGGTTTAACTTGTTTTACGAGAATTGGGAAAAGGCAATTAGTTATGCTACCGAGGTGCTAACAACCAATCCTTCGTCACGATTGCGCGACTGGACGGCCCTGGGCGAGCTTCCTAGATCTCGCGAGCCAGTAACCAATGCTTATATAAACGATCCTGCTGATTTATTGGCTGTGCCAACTGGATCTAGTCTGGGGCTTTACTTTGGAGCGTTTTATGTTGGTTCCAGATTTAATCATACTGAGAAAATTGCTGAAGAGCAAACGCTTAATGCTCCCATGCCTTGGGCTCCAGACGGTGTTCTCCTTGGGTATTTTAATTTTCGACCATTTGTATACTCAGGAAACAACTTGGATAAAACCTTATTTTATAAAATTCCATACTTGTTTGAAATCACCGACCCTGTAGCGGGTGTAGGATATACAAAAACAGTTATGATTCCATTTACGACTGATGAAACCCTTTTGGTAAGGGCTGAAGCCGAAATCATGTTGAACAGGAATGATGAAGCACTAGCCGATTTGAATGCCTGGACTCGTGGTTTTTATATTCCAGGGGCGGAAACAACGCTTGATGACATCAACACTTTCTACAATGGGCTTGATTATTCATCTGAGGATACACCAACTCAGAAAAAGAAACTTAGCCCGGGCTTTACGGTAGCGGCAGGTATGCAGGAGAATTTAATTCACTATGTATTGCAATGCCGTAGAGTACTTACCTTACACGAAGGTTTGCGCTGGTTCGATATTAAGCGCTACGGAATTGAAGTGCCACGCTATCAAATTCAATCGAATGGAGCTGTAAAAGTTTTGGATGTGTTGGAAAAAGATGACCTACGCAGAGCATTGCAGCTTCCACAAGATGTTATTTCAGCAGGAGTAGAGGCAAATCCTCGTTAATAATTAACTGTAAAAAGAAAAATCATGAACAAAAACAGAATAACCTACTGGCTGATGATCGCTATAATCATGGTTGCTGTTGGGGCATGCACCGAAGAGGACGGCCCCAACCCCGATGTTAGCGTAATTACAGTAGAAAGCAAAACCCAAAATGCTTTTGATAAGTATTTGGACGAAATTTATAGGAAACCCTATAATATTCGATTCATGTATAAAATGGAAGATATCGAGTCTGACATGGATTACCAGCTGGTGCCGGCACTTTATGAGAATTCAATAACAATGGCCAATCTGGTCAAATATTTATGTTTAGATGCCTATGAAGAGGTTGCTCCGGATGGATTTCTGGAAAAATATTTTCCTAAAATGATTATGATGGTTGGATCTCCGGCCTACCGTAATAATGGTACAATGGTATTGGGAACTGCCGAAGGTGGATTGAAGATTACTCTTTATAATATCAATAATCTGGATGTAACAAATGCAGCTGCATTGTATGAGTATTATTTCAGAACCATTTTCCACGAATTCTCGCATATTTTGCATCAAACCAAAGACTATTCGACCGATTTTGACAAAATATCGGCGACCGACTATGTTGGTGGTTCATGGGATGATGCATGGGCTTCGGGAGCTTCTCTGGAAGCCGGTTTTATTAGCGACTATTCAAGTAAAGAAACCGATGAGGATTTTGTTGAGCTGATTGCTCATTATATCACCAACACCGAAGAGAGCTGGGCGGTAAAAATGGAAGCCGCCGGTGAAAACGGAAGTGCTATTATTGGTGAGAAAATGGCCATTGTAAAAGCCTACCTGAAACAAGTGTGGGATATTGATATCGACGAATTGCGTGCCTCTATTCAAATGCGAGGAAGTAAGTTGGGAGAACAAGATCTTGATAAAATAACAATAGAATAGTAACTATGAAGAATATTATTTATATCATGCTGCTTTCTTGTGCATTAAGCATTTTTACCACTTCGTGTGATCATGAAACAGAGATGCTTTTTGATGAAACAGCATCACAACGTAAAACAGCTGCAGTTGAGCAGTACCAAGAGGCTCTGAAAAGTTCTGATGAAGGATGGTTATTTCAGTATTTCCCCGATGAAGAAAAGCAATATGGCGGTTACAGCTATGTGGTCAGATTTAACGAGAACGATAGTGTCGCAGTTTGGTACGAAGGAATGGATGATGTTACCAATCCTGCCGTATCATTTTACGATGTTATTTCCTATGGTGGCCCTGTACTGACCTTTAATACCTATAATCCGTTCATGCATTATTTTGCAACGCCGTCGGGTGCCGAATACAATGCAAAGGGAGGCGATTATGAGTTTTTGCTGATGTCGTCAGAAAGTGATGTGATAACGCTGCAGGGAACAAAAACCGGGAATAAAATGCGCCTTACAAAAATGACCGAACCTGCTGAGGATTATATTGCTAAGGTAAAAGAGGTCTCTGCTATTATTGGAGGGGTATCTTTTATTGCTAAAGTAAATGGAGAGGAGGTATTGGTAGCAGAAATGAATCGTAATTTTACTTTTGAGTACACCGATAACGGTAATGACACATCAATTGTTGTTCCATATATTGTTACCGATACAGGGATTTCATTTTATGAAAAAGTAGAAATTATGGGGCAAACGGTTCAGGATTTTATTTTGGATAAAGAAAATGGGCAGTTAATTTCAACTGAAGGCGAAGTGAAACTTGATATTATTCCCTCGCCGATCCAGTTTACCGGTACGTACTGGGTTATTGATACAGAGACGGAGGCTAATCGTTCAGCGGCTTTTATGGAAGTATATACCCAGGTAGATGAAGCAAATAATGCCGCACTTCCGTACCCGTTGAGCAAAGTCATTTATTTAGGACAACCACTTGCGGATTACGATCCAGGGCTTGTTATGGGCTTGGGTGAGTACTATATTCAGTATAATTTGTCTTTTACCGGAGTGAAGGGGCATGAAGATTACCTCAATATTGAAAAGATTGGCGGAGGGTTAAATTGGGAATTTGTACCTCATGTTAATCCTTTGTTGAATCTAATTGTCGAAAATGCGCCTTACCAAGTTGCATTAGATGATGCTGAAAACCCTACCGGATATAGGCTTACGAGTGTCGAAAATCCAAGTGTTTGGTTTATCATACAATAAAAGCTCTGTATCCATAAATATCCATTAATAAATGAGTTGGCTTAAAGATCAGTCTTGAGCCAACTCTTTTTTTTGGTGGTGTTCCAATAATTATAAAACCACCAACTACAGTGGTTCTATATTGGGCTGAACTTCAAAAAAGCAATTGAAAAAGGGGGAACGAAATTTCTGCTTCGGGATTTACAATCTTTATAACCGGATGGACCCTTATTACTATTACTTCAAATCAAGTGCGGAAAGTTGAAAAACCTACCAATCTTTATGATTCCCGATTATTCGATCTGTTTCATTCACTTGTAAGTGGTAGTTATAAAAGGATCCATCAATTTGTTCGTTAAAACGGCAAGTTCTCCAAATCAACATTGCCACCACTGAGAATGATGCCCACTTTTTTATTGGTAACGTCCACTTTGTTTTCGAGAATGGCAGCCAGAGGCACGGCAGCTGATGGTTCCACAATAATTTTCATGCGCTCCCAAATCATGCGCATAGCACGAATGATGCTCCGTTCGGAAACAGTGACTATTTCATCGGTCTTTCGCTGGATGATCCGAAAATTCAGTTCGCCTACTGATGTTAGTAAACCGTCAGCAATGGTTTTTGGGTTGATTGAAGGGACCAACATCTTGCCATGAAATGACCGGTAGGCATCATCGGCACCCTCCGGCTCGGCTGCAATTACCAGGCCTTTGGGGTTCATTGCCCTTGCAACGATAGAAGTCCCGCTTAGTAATCCTCCGCCACCAATGGGGCAAAGAATAATGTCGAACTCGCCGTAATCTTCGATTAGTTCTTTGGCTGCAGTACCTTGCCCACAAATCACCTGGAAATTATTGTAGGGGTGAATTTCTTTGGCTCCTGTCCGGTCCTGAATTTCGAGCAATGTTTGTTCGCGGCTTTCGAGGGTTGGCCGGCAGTAGGTAATTCGCGCACCGTACGATTCAACGGCTTTCTTTTTAATGGCAGGCGCATTTTCTGGCATTACAATGTAAGCTGGAATATTTTTCATCCGAGCTGCCAGTGCCAGCGCTGCCGCGTGGTTGCCGGATGAATGGGTGCAGACTCCTTTCAACAACTGGTTTTTGGGCAGCGAAAACACCGCGTTACTGGCTCCTCTGAACTTAAAAGCTCCGGCTTTTTGCAGGTTTTCACACTTAAAGAATAGCTTGCCTCCCGTAATTTCATTGATGGACTGAGATGTTAAAACCGGAGTACGATGCACCAGACTTTTGATTCGCTCGTGGGCTTCTGTAATATCGTCAAACTCGGGAATTTTAAAAATCATGCTTGCTCCTTTTGCTTAGATTTTTGCAATTAGGTTTTTAAGAATTAGTGTCATAGAAGGCTCCGAACGCATGGCGACTTCCTGCACCTCCTCGTGCGAAATCTCCACGATTTCACCCGGCACGCCACTGTCGGTAACAATGGAAATGCCAAATATTTTCATTCCCATATGCCGGGCAACAATCACTTCGGGTACGGTAGACATGCCTACCACATCGCCACCCAAAATGCGAAACATCTTGTACTCGGCAGGGGTTTCAAATGTAGGACCTTGCACTCCCACGTAAACGCCTTCTTTCACATCAATTTTATTTTTGAGGGCAATAAACTTGGCTTGGTCACGTAACTCTTTGGAGTACACCTGGCTCATGTCGGGGAATCTTGGTCCAAGTTCATCAATATTTATACCATGTAGCGGATGCTCCGGAAACATATTGATGTGGTCGCTGATGATCATCAGATCGCCAACTTTAAAATCGGGATTTAAACCGCCCGTAGCATTCGAAACCATCAGATGATTAATCCCTAGTTTTTTCATTACCCGAACCGGAAAGGTGACCTCTCTCATGTCATATCCTTCGTAATAATGAAACCGCCCTTGCATGGCCAGTACTTTTTTACCACCGAGTTCTCCGTAAATCAGTGTTCCGTTATGCCCCTCAACTGTTGAAACCGGAAAGTTTGGTATTTCTTTATAGCTAATTTTTTTCTCGATTGTAATTTCGTTGACCAGACCTCCCAGTCCAGAACCTAGGATGATTCCTACTTCAACGCTGCCTTGAATTTGTTCGCTTATGTAACTCGCGGTTGCTTCTATTGTCTTTAACATAGCCTACGATTGTTTTATTAAAACTTTTTCCCTCGTGATCCAGAAACTTAATCACGACAGGAATATAATATAATTGAGATTGAATAAAATCCGGAATTGATGTTTCATCGCGAAGACGCATGGCATCCTTCTCTGTTGTGATGATCATCGGATTTTGGCTTTGATATTTCAGATATCGTTCTTCTATTTCTTTAAAATCTTTAGCCCCGAAATTATGGTGATCTTTAAAAATCAGCTCATCGATGACCGCATAGCGCGATGCCAGGTATTTTTGCAGGAGAGCCGGGTTCGCGATTCCGGCAAGCAAAATAACAGGACGCTTCTTTTCACCATCCATTTCCTCCTGAAGTTTTTTCTGTTCGCCAAAAACAGCCGTCGGATTTCCATACTCCATCGTGGTGAAAAATAAGGATTGATACGGTCGAAGGTTGACGTCTTTCATAATGATCCGACGCGTGATCGGAGTAATTTCGTCAGGGCATTTGGTATAAATAATAATGTTTGCTCTCCGGCGCTGGTATTTGCGTTCGCGCAGCCTGCCAACCGGGAGGAGTTCATCTTTATCAATCGGGCGGTTGTAATCAATCAGTAAAATATTGATTCCCGGGCTTACCTGGCGGTGCTGAAAAGCATCATCCAATAAAACGGCATCCGGTGAATTTGCTTCATCTTTCAATAGGTGATTTATTCCGCGAACCCTTTTTTCGTCAACTGCCACCGTGACATCAGGAAATTTTTGCTTGATTTGAAGTGGCTCGTCACCAACTTCATACGCTTTTGAAGTTGTTTCGACTAAACGGAAGCCTTTTGTTTTGCGTTTGTAACCTCTGCTTAGTGTTGCTACATTGACATGTTTTTTCAAGAGCTGAACCAGATATTCCGTGTGTGGTGTTTTGCCGGTTCCTCCTACCGTAATATTTCCAATTGAAATGATTGGAATTTCAAATTCAGTAGACTTGAAAATTTTAGAGTCGTAAAGGGTGTTTCGGATGTAAACAACCACTCCATAGATCCATGAAAACGGGTATAAAAGGACTTTCAGCATAAACGAATTTTGTACTACGAAGTTATGAAAATTCGGGCATAAAAAAAGAAGCTACCAGTGCTGGCAACTTCTTCAATTATTTTTTTCGTAGTCATTAGTCCACCCGAATATCGTAAGGCATGCGTGCCAGTACTCCGCGGGTGTGTTTAATTTCCTGTAGTCGTTGATAAATCGGGTAAGCTTCGCCAATTTCTTGTTTCAACACCCACATGCGAGCTGAGCCAGACATTTCTTTGATCCACTCCTCAAACGGATCTTTCAGTTCTGGCAATGCTTTAATTCGGTAGCGATCCAGTCCCGCCTTTTGTTTGGCCAATTCGATAGCATCTTTTATTCCACCATATTGATCAACCAGTCCAATTTCGATAGCATCGGGAGCAGCCCAAACACGTCCTTGTCCAACTTCATCAACCGCTTGAGTGGTCATGTCACGCCCTTCGGCAACACGACCGGTAAAAATGTCATAACCTTTTTCGATATAGTTCTGCATCAATCCTTTTTCAAACTCAGTGAGTGGTCGGGTCAGCGATAAGATATCGGAATGAGCATTGGTGTTGACAACATCTTGCGTAATCCCAAGTTTGTCAGTCATTAACTCGTTAATATTTGGAATCACCCCAAAAATTCCAATGGAGCCGGTAATGGTTGTCCGGTCGGCCAGAATGGTATCAGCAGCGGCTGCGATGTAGTAACCACCGGACGCAGCAACATCGCCCATTGAAGCAATAACCGGTTTGGTTTCAGCAGCCAGTTTCACTTCGCGCCAAATAACTTCAGAACCATAGGCACTTCCGCCGGGGGAGTTGATGCGAAGGACAATCGCCTTGATTGTGCTGTCGCGCCTGGCCTGACGAATGGTTCGTGATAACTTATCAGAATCGATACCGTCAGTTCCGGATCCCGGCATGTCGATGCCACCACTGGCATAAATTATGGCAATTTTATCGCGTGCCAATCCTTTACCATCGGTTTGTGCGGGGACTTTTGAATAGGCTTTTATTTCAATTGAGCGGACATCTTTGCTTTCGCGTGTTGCGGTCAATTGTTTTAAATCGTCAATTACCTGGTCTTTGTATTTCAGCGTATCCACCAAACCTTCATTCAAGAGGTATTCAGCACCACGGAAGGTTGTTACTCCATCAGCCAGTTCGTTCAGTTTTTCAATGGAAATCCCACGCGATTCGGAAATATCGATCAACATTTGGTTCCACAAGCTGTTTGTGTATTTTTCTGTTTGCAGACGGTTTTCAGGACTCATTTTTTCCAGCAAATACGGTTCAACAGCGGCTTTAAATTTACCGTGTCGTATGACTTGCATTTCAACGCCTATTTTTTCCAGCGCATTTTTATAAAACATCCGATGCGCACTTAACCCTTTTAGTTCTAGAATTCCTTTGGGGTTTAAGACAACCTGATCGGCAGCAGACGCCAAATAGTAGGCTTTTTGCGAGAAGGTTTCGCCATAAGCATAAATGAATTTTCCCGTTTCTTTGAAGTCGATCAGCGCATTGCGTATTTCTTCAACAGTTGCAAGCCCTGCCGTAATTGTTGACGGGTTGAGGTAGATTCCTTCGATATTGTCATCTGTTTTTGCTTTTTCAATACAACTAAGAATATCGTCGAGACCTGTTTGTTTGGTTGCTGCAAACCCGGGCAAGTCTAAATCGCTAAATGGACTGTTATTGGCACGTTCGATAATCTCGTTTTCCAGACGAATAATCAATACCGTTTTATCTTTTACGGTTGTCGTTTTTTCGCCCATCGAAACCAGTGATGATATAATGCCAATGGAAAGGATGGTCATGATAATACCCGCAATCATCACCCCAACAATGGTTGCCAGGGTATATTTTAAAAAACTTTTCATAGTGGTGATTTATAAGATGTCGTTTATAACTTTGTAGTTTTTAAGAATAGGTACGAATTTACACAATTCGTTACATTTTATGTACAAAAGATGGCAAAGCTTTTTTTGCTTTTAGGGGGTAATTTAGGTGATAAGCGCGCGGTATTCGAAAAGGCGCTGAAACTGGTGGAATCGATGGTTGGTTCAATTGTCAAATACTCATCAGTTTACGAAACTGAGCCTTGGGGTTTTGAATCCGATGATTTGTTCTGGAATCAGGCAGTGATTGTTGAGACTGATTTAGATCCGCAAGCAGTACTTTTGCAAACTCAGCTAATTGAGAAAAAGCTCGGGCGTGTTCGTCACTCCGGGCAATACAGCTCTCGGTTGATTGATTTGGATTTGTTGTTTTACGATGACCAGATCATTAAAAATGATGAGCTTGAAATCCCTCATCCTCGAATCGCTGAACGGCGATTTGTTTTGCAGCCACTGGTCGAAATTTCACCGGAGTTTATTCATCCCACATTCAATAAAACAATAGCCCAATTACTTAATGCATGTCCTGATCGATTGATCGTTAAAAAGTTATCCTGAGCTGATCGATTGATTTAGACGTGTAAAACCTGAAAAAAATCATCTTTGAAGGAATTCAATACGTTTCAAATTTAATTAACTTGTGGTGCGAAATTTTAAACCGGTAATTAAATCTTCAAAAAAATCAGTAATGGGTAATCGTACAAAATTTCCAAAGGTTTTTTGGGTGGCCAACTCTATTGAGGTGCTCGAGCGTTTTGCGTATTATGGTATTTATATGAGTTTCGGTATTTACTTGGGCGAACTTGGTTTTTCGAAAGGAGACCTGGGCGTCATTCAGAGTATTTTTCTGGCACTTTCGTATCTGATACCCTTATTTTCTGGCACATTTGCTGATCGATATGGATTTAAGAAGATGTTAATTATTTCGTACATGGCATATCTTCCTGCCATTTTATTGCTGATTTTAACGCAGACGTTCAGCGGAATTGCGCTGACCATGCTGACCATTGGATTTGCTGCCGGTATTTTTAAACCACTGATTTCATCAACTGTTCGAGCAACGACAGATTCGACAAATAAAACACTGGGATTTGGCATCTTTTATCAGATGGTGAATCTTGGCGCATCGGTTGGACCAATAGTTATGGGGAAACTGAGGGGCTGGTCGTGGGACTATGTTTTTTATACTGCTGCAGCTACGGTGGGTCTGATGTTTATTATTACGCTGCTTTTTTACAATGAACCAGAGCGCGAGCTTGAAGGTGTCACCTTAAAAAAGAAGTTCAGAGACATGGGAGAAGCATTATCCGACATTAAGTTTCTGAGTTTTCTGGTGTTGTTGGGTGTCTTTTTTTGGTTGCCGTTTTGGGCGTTTTTCAATGTGTTGGCTGTTTATATTAACGATTATCTGGATACCGCCTCTCTATATGAATCTGTCCGAATGGTGCTAGGAACAGGCATTACTCGATTTATTTCGAGTCAGGATAGTGGAGTTTGGCGAATTAACGCTGAAGCTATTTCGCATACCGGTTATATTATCATTGTATTTCAGTTGGCTATTTCCCGTATTTTTGAGAAACGCGGTGCTATATCTTCATTTTTATTTGGTTTGGTGGTGGCTGCTTCAGGTTTTGTAGTGCTTGGCTTATCGGTCACAATAGCCGGTGGCTTGGTCTTTCTGGGCGTCTTTCTGTTTGCTGTTGGCGAAATGATTTCCGCACCACGAATTCAGGAATATATTATGTGGATTGCTCCCAAAGAGAAAGCTGGCCTGTATATGGGAACCAATTTTCTGGCTACTTTTATCGGTGCTGTCTTAAGTGGACTTTATACTTGGTTAATGGGAATCTATGAGACATCCGGTCATCCAGAATACATCATGTATACGTTGACTGTTCATATATTGATAGGACTTCTCGCGATCTATCTTTTTATTCGAAAAGTTGGTGAATTTCAGGAGAGAACGGAGTAGTTAGTGAGTTTCAGGTTTTTTTTTGTTTTTAGTCCTTTTCCAAATAAGCAAGACTACTCGATGTAAATGAGGTTAAGATTGAGCGCTTTTCTAAAAGGGGAAGGTTGGTTTTTTTGTGAGTGGGCTAATGAGTTTATTATTCGGTATTGAGTTCCTTTGCTTACCCTTCGAAAACCACCTTCCAAAGGAGGAATTTTGACAATGCTAGTTTTTAATTCAAATATGTATATATTTGCATGCATGGATAAAATGGAATTTAAAAAATTGGAGATTCAGCCTGAAGGTAGTTGGGTAAAACGGACACTATTGTCGCAACATGGAAAAAAAACCTTGCTTTATATTGGACTGGGGGCAGTAGCAGGACTAATGCTCTATTTTTTAAGCAAAGAAAACCCCACTTCTAACATCAGTATTGGTGAATTGGCTCAAAATATGTTTTTCGGTGGCTTCTTTGGTTTTTTTATAACCAATAGCCCCTGTGCAAGAGGTAAATGTTAAACTGGTTCTTTGAAGCAGTACAAAGCATTAAGTCGATCTCGTATTAAATAATCTTCACAAGCCGGGTGTTTTAAAAGACACAATAATCGCGTTTCATTTTTGTAAAAACTTGATGGTGCTTCTAGTTAATTGGTTGTTTAACGATCGAGTCCTATTGACCTAGATGTGCTTTGATTTTTTGCTCAATCTCCAGAGTTAACTCTTTAATATCACGCCCTGCAGGATCGATCGGGGGAAGAACAGTGAATGTTAGCTTATTTCCAAAGTTGAGAGGGAAATAACCTTTTTCCATCAGCTTGCTATTGCCGTCAATGACATAGGGGACGATCCAGGCCGAAGGTGCTGCACGTAATAAAGAAGCAATACCAGCGGGCTGAAAACTCTTTACCTCGCCGGTTTTACTTCGCGTTCCCTCTGGGAAAATGCTGGCACAATAGTTTTCCTTTTCAATGTGTTTTCCCAGTTTCATAATTTCAACAATGGATTGTCGCCCATTCGTACGATCAATCAAGGCAGATCCTCCATGCTTCAGATTATACGAAATGCTCGGAATTCCTTTTCCTAATTCCTTTTTAGATACAAACTTGGGATGATGTTTGCGAAAGCCCCATACAATGGATGGAATATCAATCGTGCATTGGTGGTTTGACACGATAATGAATGGACGCCCCTGAGGCAGCAGGTGAAATCCCCGATACCGAATTCTGGAACCCATAACCACCAAGCCGTAAACCAAAATAAAATTAAGGACATCTACTGATTTCTTTCTTAAATGATAACCTCCAATCCAGCGACAAACAACCTGAATAGGATGAAATACTAAAAGCGATAGTCCGAATATCAATAAATAAACCGGAGATAGTAAATAGCCGAGTATAGTCTTCATTATTCCATCGAATTTGATTGCACAAAAGAACAAAAAATACATGAATTGACCTTGAAATTTAGTTTCGCACTCAAATTAATTAGAGTCAAATCAATCTGGAGTATTTATCACAGTCAATCCGAATCATGATTTTTCCCATGAAAAAACCAGAATAGAAATCGATTTCAAAAACAGCACATATGTTCTTTTCGACGAAAGATTAAGATAATGTTATTTCAATCCTGAATTTTGGAAAAAGAAGACAAGTGAACTTTAAATATGTAGACATTTGCATATCTATTTATGGAGATGTTTTTAGTCGAAGAATTGAATTAATTCATATCAAAAAAAAATGGCAAAATATATTATAGTTGGAGGAGTTGCCGGAGGTGCAACCACTGCTGCCCGTTTACGAAGATTGGACGAACATGCAGAGATTATCATGTTCGAACGAGGACAAAATATTTCCTATGCTAATTGTGGCCTGCCTTATTATATTGGAGGAACAATTGCCGAACGGGACAAACTGTTGGTTCAAACTCCAGAAAGCTTCAAGGCCCGTTTAAATGTTGACGTTCGGGTGCTGCAGGAAGTCACCAAAATCAATCGTAAGCAAAAGACGGTTGAAGTAGTCAATCACCAAACAAAAGAGAGCTACACCGAAGCTTACGACAAGTTAGTTGTGTCGCCCGGAGCCGAGCCTGTAAAACCCCCAATCTCGGGAATCAACGATCCATCGATTTTCACCCTTCGCAATGTTGCTGACACCGACAAAATCAAATCATTTTGTGACGAGCAAAAGCCACAGCGGGCAGTCGTTGTAGGTGCCGGTTTTATTGGATTAGAAATGGCCGAGAACCTTCACAAACTGGGGATGAACGTTACGATTGTTGAAATGGCCAGTCAGGTGATGGCGCCACTCGACTACGAAATGGCAGCTGAAGTTCACCAGCACTTGAAAACCAAGGAAGTCGAATTTTACCTGAAAGATGGTGTAAACTCGTTCACGCGTTCGGCCAATCATTTAACGGTACAGCTTCAATCCGGACGACAAATTGAAACCGACATGGTTATTCTGTCAATTGGTGTGCGCCCCGAAACAAAACTGATCAAAGAAGCCGGCTTGGAACTTGCTGAAAATGGCGGCATAAAAGTCAATGAATTCCTTCAAACTGAAGATGAATCGATTTATGCTTTAGGCGATGCCATTGCTTTTCCACACCCGATAACTGGTAAATATGTGAATACCTACCTAGCCGGACCGGCCAACAAACAAGGACGCATTGTAGCCGACAACCTGGTCATGGGCAACACCCGGAAATACAGAGGTGCTATTGCCACCGCCATTGCCAAGGTTTTCGATATTACGGCGGCATCAACCGGATTATCAGCCAAAGCGCTGAAGCGTGAAGGCATTGAGTACACCTCGAATATTATTCACGGATCGTCACACGCCGGATACTATCCCGGAGCTTTGCCATACACCTTAAAAATTCTATTTCACCCAAAAACGGGTAAGCTTTATGGAGCTCAAATGATTGGTTATAAAGGCATCGACAAACGCATCGACCTGATCGCAACCGTGCTTTTAAACAACGGTACAATTTACGATCTACAAGATATTGAACATGCCTATGCACCTCCTTATTCGTCGGCAAAAGACCCGGTAAACCAAGCCGGTTACGTGGCCGAAAATATCATTACCGGCCGCATGAAAAACATCAACTGGGTTGAAGTGAGCAAACTGCATGGGCCCCAAATCTGCCTGCTTGATGTACGTACGCCTGCCGAACACGCCTTGGGACATATCGAAGGTTCGATCAATATTGAAGTTGATAAAATTCGCGAACGCCTCAGCGAAGTTCCACGCGATAAAAAAATCATCGTTTACTGTGGGGTTGGAATTCGCGGCTATTTTGCCTGTCGTATTTTGATGCAAAACGGTATCAACGAAGTGTATAACCTGAGTGGTGGTTACAAAACCTACGAACATACGACCTGCAAGCAAAGTAATGAGGACATTTTTGAATCAAGCTACATTGCGAAAGACGATCATATTTACCGCGGAAAACCGGAAACGAATTCACCAATCGCTGCGCCACTGGCCAGCCATGTTAAAACGATTGAAGTAGATGCTTGCGGATTGCAATGTCCGGGGCCGGTACTCAAGCTAAAAACAGAAATGGCAGCCTTGAAACCGGGCGAACGCCTGATTCAGAAAGCCAGCGATCCGGGATTTTTCAAAGACGTCAAATCGTGGTGCAACATGACGGGCAATAAGCTGGTTACGCTGGATTCGAACGAAGGAATTATTACGGCAGTCATTGAAAAAGGCGGCGAAGCACAACCGCAACAAACCAATGGAACACCTGTTTCGGTAAAACTGCCCAAAAACAAAACCATGGTGGTTTTTAGCGATGATATGGATCGCGCGTTAGCTTCTCTGGTTATTGCCAATGGTGCCGCATCAATGGGAAAACAGGTTACGCTGTTCTTCACCTTTTGGGGACTCAACATCATCAAAAAAGCCGACAAACCTAAAATCAATAAAGACTTGATGGGTAAAATGTTTGGCAAGATGATGCCTGAAAATGCGGGCAAACTAAAGCTTTCCAAAATGAATATGATGGGCATGGGGTCGATGATGATGAAAAAGCGCATGCTTGCCAAGCGAGTCGACTCCATTGAAGATATGATAAAAACAGCTTTGGATAATGATGTTAGAATGATTGCCTGCCAAATGTCGATGGACGTGATGGGCGTGAATGCCGAAGAGTTGATCGACGGCGTTGAGATTGGTGGAGTGGCTACTTATTTGGAAGAAGCAGAAAAATCCAATTTAAACTTGTTTATTTAATTGCTCAATAATAGTTTTTTTTAACGCCACTCTTCGTTTGGAGAGTGGCGTTTTTTGTTGAACAACAAGTGTCCTTCCTGAAAAAACCATAACTTTCGGCGTCCAATAAAAAGGGTACAAAAAATGGATTATCGGGATGAAGTATTTTTAGCTGTTGCCGAAAACCTCAGTTTTTCGAAAGCTGCCGAGGCCTTGTTTATTAGTCAGCCGGCCGTAACCAAGCACATCAAAGAGCTGGAAAGCAAGTTGAACAGTGCCTTGTTTGAGCGCAAGGGCAACAAAGTTTACCTCACCAAAGCCGGTAAGCTGGCCTATCTTCATCTCAAACAAATTAAGCAACGCTACCACGAGCTGGAGTTTGAACTGAGCCGGTTGAACGACGATTACAAAGGCTCACTCCGCATTGGAGCCAGCTCCACCATTTCGCAATACCTGATCCCCAGTGTGCTGGCCGCGTTCCACCAACGGTTTCCGCAAATCAAGCTCGACTTGTTCAATGGCAACTCATTCAGCATGGAGCAAAAGCTGCTGAACCAGGAAATTGACTTGGCCTTGGTTGAAAACGATTCCTCGCAAAGCAATATTCGCTATCTTGATTTTTTGGAAGATGAAATTGTGGTCGTTAGCGGCATCAACAGCGTTTACGGCAAGCGGAAAAATTTGTCGCTGGCCGATTTACAACAGATCCCCATTGTGCTGCGCGAACGAGGTTCGGGAACACTGGAGGTGATTCAGCATGCCCTGAAAAAGCATAAAATTGAACTGGACAAACTCAATATTCTGATCCACCTGGGAAGTACTGAAGCCATTAAAAACTTTCTGGTCAATTTTGAAGGCATTGCCTTTGTATCGGAAAAAGCCATTAATAAAGAATTGCAGCTGAAAACCATTGTCCGCCTCAACATCAAAGAGCTAACCATTTCTCGAAAGTTGCGCATAGCCATTCGCCAGGGACCCGAAAACAGCACTCAGCAGCTGTTTCGGAATTTTCTAATGCATTACCAATTTTAGAATCTGCAACACGACTTCAAGTCTATCCATCACGTTCTTTCGACTATCTTAAAGGATTATAAAAGCAGCCTGCTATCATAACCTTTGGTTATCGAATATAAGTTTTTAGTATTTGATTTAACTATGTCAATGCGCCACCTTTGTAACCGTTAAAACAAGCCAACTACGGTTATGAAGCAAACAAAATACATTCAACTGATTTACGGAATAGCGATTGCAACCTGCTTTTTGCCGTTTATAACTCCAGCGGTAGCCTTGCTTGGCGGTATCGGACTATCTTTAGTAGGCATACGACATCCAAACATTCATAAGCAAACTGCGCGGGTATTGCAAGCTTCCATTGTGCTGATGGGCTTTGGCATGAACCTCACGCTGGCCGTACAAGCCAGTAAAGCCGGACTTCTGCTAACAGCCGGCTCGGTTGTTCTCACAATTGGCATGGGACTATTATTGGGAAAGCTACTTCGTGTTGAATCAAAAATAAGCTGGTTGATTGCCTCCGGAACGGCCATTTGCGGAGGAAGTGCCATTGCGGCGGTTGCTCCTGTTCTTCATGCCAAAAACTACCAGATTTCCTTTTCGTTGGTGGTCATCTTTATTTTAAATGCCGTTGCATTAGTGATTTTCCCGATGATTGGTCACTACTTTCAACTTAGCCAGGAAACCTTTGGTTTTTGGTCGGCCATTGCCATTCACGATACCAGCTCGGTGGTTGGGGCAGGCGCTTCGTACGGTGCAAAAGCCCTGGAAGTGGCCACCGCTGTTAAACTCACCCGTGCGCTGTGGATCATTCCACTCTCGATTGTCATTGCCCTGTTTAATAAAGACGAGAAAAGAGGGGAACTCAGCATCCCCTGGTTTATTGGTTTGTTTGTTATCGCCATTGTAGCGGCTCATTT
Organism: Sunxiuqinia sp.; assembly: GCF_055140945.1. NCBI lineage: Bacteria > Pseudomonadati > Bacteroidota > Bacteroidia > Marinilabiliales > Prolixibacteraceae > Sunxiuqinia > Sunxiuqinia sp. The sequence goes on along the minus strand of NZ_JBSQYS010000001.1, from coordinate 5,502 downwards.
CCTTCCTCAGTGGCAGTCCACTTACACGCATTTAAACTGGCTAGGCAAACGTGGAATGGTTATCGCCTTGCTACTCATTGGTTCCAATATTTCTATTGCCGAAGCTAAAAAAGCAGGTTTGCGAAGTTTTATACTGGGTATTTTATTGTGGCTGTTTATTGGAGGTCTGTCACTGTTCGTACTTCGCATGCACGTGCTTGGTATTTAACCTCCGTGAATCCAGATCGAATACAAGCGTAAATTACTTTAGCTCTTATTTCAACAACAAAAACATTGTCTAAATTTGTCTTTCGAAACAACTTGAAAATTTAGAAGAACATGAAAATAGTTTACACGATTATCGTATTGCTTATAGGTTGTTTACTGGCGATCCAGGGAAGTATTAACACCCAGCTGACGACCTTTTTAAAACACCCAATGCAAGGAGCATTGGTTAATTTTATGGTTGGTTTTGTCTGCTTAGTTGGGCTAAACCTGATTTTCAGAACACAAATACCCGACTGGGAACATGTAAAAGCGGCTCCTTGGTATTTATTTGGCGGCGGTATGCTGGGAGCCATCTTTGTGTCATCAGTCATTTTCTTTATTCCTAAGATTGGGGTGAGTACCGTGTTGGCGGCGTCTATCGGGGGGCAGCTGATTGCTGCTTCGGTGATCGATCATTTTGGCTTATTTGGCCTCACCGTGCAACACATCTCTCCAAGCCGCATTGCTGGTATCTTACTTTTGCTTGGAGGCATTTTTCTGATTCAGAAATAAGAAAATCAGCAACAGGCGGTAAGCTGAAGATGTACAAAGCCGGCACGTGCCTGTGATTTTAGACTTGAAAACACCGGGCATCATTGTCATGGTGCATCAACTTGCTTTTTGATTTTTGAAAAACTACCTTTAATCTTCCTTCAAAAAAAGTACGAAAACAACTTAATCAACTGTAATGAAAATTCAACCGCTGAGACCATTGGCTGTTTTACTGGCAATTTTTTTAGTATTCCCATCATTCACTCCTCCCGAAAAAAAATGGACTTATCTTTTAGATCAGGAATTGTCGCAATGGAATACCTACTTGAGTTACCGGCATCAGAATAGCTACGATGGCAAACAACCGACTGATGAAAACGGGAACCCAATTGAACCAATTGGTTACAACAACGACCAAACCGGTGTTTTTAGCATGCTGGAAGAAAATGGCGAACTCATCCTTCAGGTGAGTGGCGAAATATATGGCTGCATTTTTAGTAAACAGGAATTTGAAAATTATCATCTCAGTCTGCAAATTAAGTGGGGTGACAAAAAATATGAACCCCGACTGGACAAACTGAAAGATTCCGGTTTGCTGTATCATTCCATTGGTAAAGCCGGTGTTGACTACTGGCGTTCGTGGATGCTGTCGCAGGAGTTTCAGGTGATGGAGGGGCACATGGGTGACTACTGGAGCATTGCCAATTCGGCCATTGACATACGTGCTTTTCTTCCTGAGGGAATGATGAATACGGTAGCCGGACACGATCAACCCTTTTTGTCGATTGGTTCCGGAACCGGGCGCGATGGCTTTTGCCTGCGCAGTGTGAATAATGAAAGTCCCGACGGTGAGTGGACCACGTTGGAACTGATTACCCTGGGCGATAAAAGCCTGCACATTGTGAATGGCCGGGTGGTGATGGTGCTGCAACACTCGCGGGTGGTGACTGATGGAAAAACCACCCCGCTCACCAAGGGCAAGATTCAGCTGCAAAGCGAAGCCGCCGAATGCTTTTACAAAGATATCCGCATCAAATCGATTACTGAATGGCCCGCGAAGTATACCGGCTATTTTGAGTAGTCGAATCATTCAGGGATCACTTCTTCTTCTTCTTCTTGTAAGATAAAATTGATGGTCGTTTAAATGCCCTAATAGAATGCTCCTCATCCTGAACTCGTTTCAGGATCTTTCAGCGGATTGCTCCATGCGATTTCTATTCCTCTTTTCTTTACCCTGAAAAGGTTGTACAACAATAGCCCCAGGCAACGCCTGGGGGAAAAGGCATTCGCATTTGAAATGGCGCAATCAAGCGGTGTTGAATGGTGGTAAACCTTTCATGCGCCATAACGGAAAATGTTTTTGAAATGTGTTAATCGGATGTTGTGCTTTTTTACCCCTAAATCCCCTAAAGGGGACTTTGTGGTGTGCTAGAATCCAATTGCACTTTTTAAAATCGCTTTTAGCAAGTTGAGATTAATGCTTATAAGAAGGCTATTTTTTAGTTTCTTTATTGAAGATTAAAACAGATATCAGTCAGATGAAACGAGCATGTAAAAACATTCACACACAGAAGCATGATTATTTAAAGCGAATTCCATATGATACCTCTAAAAGCAAACCATTACAGTAACATGAAAAAATTACCTTTTATCTTAACGATCCTCTGCTCGTTATATATCTCAGCAGTGCCCGCGCAGGAAACCAACTGGGGCGAAGAATTCTCTGATGCCATTATGGATCGGCATCCAAATTCGATTAACGATTTAACCGGCAAAGGCTGGGAGTACTCGAACAGCATTGTGTTGTATGGGATGATGAAAATATACCATTACAGTCAAAACCCGGACTACCTCGACTATGTGAAAAAATATGTCGATTCGTATGTCGATGCCAATGGTAATATTCGTTTCGATTCGAGTGCCAATAACCTGGATCACATACACCCGGGATTACTGTTGGTGTTTTTATACGAAGAAACCGGATTAGAAAAATACAAGAAGGCCGCAGATAAAGTTCGTGCTGAGTTCGACACCCAGCCACGAAATCCGTCGGGTGGCTATTGGCACAAGCAAAAATACCCCAACCAAATGTGGGCCGATGGTATTTACATGGCCGAACCCTTTTTGCTAGTATATGGAAAAGCGTTCGATGACCTGGAGTATGCCGCCAATGAGGCCTCCTTTCAAACTACATTATTGGCGGAACATGCTTACAGCACCAGTAATCATTTGATTTATCACGGATGGGACGAAACCAAGGCTGCTTCGTGGGCCGACGACCATGGACGTTCGCCCATGGTGTGGTCGCGCGGAATGGGTTGGTACTGCATGGCACTGGTTGATATGCTCGACAACCTTCCGACGGAGCATGAAAAGTACAACGATTTTATAAGCCTCGTGCAAGGTTTGGCGCAAGGCATAAAGGAAACACAGGATGAAGAAAGCGGGCTTTGGTACCAGGTGGTCGATAGGGGAGATCAGTCGTCAAACTGGATCGAGACTTCGGGCAGTGCGATGTTTCTGTATATGCTTAAAAAAGCCATTACGAAAGGTTATCTCGACTCCTCCTATACCGATGTGATCGACAAAGGGTGGGCTGGCATGCAGGCAAAAATTACACTGGACTCCGGCAACCGACCTGTAATAAATGGATTTGTTGGTGGAATGGGAATTAAAGACAGCTATTCTTCGTACGTTGCGCAATCTGCAGTAAGTACGCCAACATCCAGTCATCCGCATGGGTATTGCGCCATACTTTCGCTGGCTTCGGTGATGGAGTGGCCTAAAGAAAAAATATACCAATTGGGAGTAAGTGAAGCCGGCAATGGCGAAGTGATTAGCACTACAGCCGAAACGCTTTTTATGCCGGGGCGTTACGTGAAGCTCACTGCACGCCCACAAGCGGGGAACGACTTTACCGGATGGACAGGAGACCTGACAAGTGCCGACACGGTGATTTATGTAAAAATGGATGCGTCGAAATCGATAACGGCTAATTTCAGTATAAATGTGGCCGTAAACCAGCTTAATTCGGATAATGAACTAACAATGTACCCGAATCCAACCTCCGGTATTTTATCGATTCAAACAAGTCAAAAGGTAGATGAAGTTACGATCTTTGATATCCACGGAAGTTTAATTCGCTCAAAGCTACCTTTAGATAACAACTCCATCAATTTAACTGATTTCGAGCCTGGGGTTTATTTCGTTGAATGTAAGATTGCCGGTCAGTCGATTCGACGAACGATTGTTAAAAAATAGACGATGGGGATAAGCTTGCAGGCGTTATCTGTCATCCGGATAACAAGCCGACTTCCGACTGCACCAAACAGATAACACGAAAGCAGGAATCATTTAACTTGCACCGGTGAACAATTGAGCACAGCAAATGCTTCTTATTGAGACCACAATAAAGAAAATCGGTGAAGCGGGCTATCCTCGTCGCAGAACTTCTTGAAATTAGTTTATTCAACAGCGTTCAGCCCGTTTGTTAATTCGATAAATAGATGACTATGGAAACAAAAGAGTACAGTAACGGCGAGATTACCATTTTATGGAAAGCCGACCGATGCATTCATTCCGGCGTGTGTGTAAAAACCCTGCCGCAAGTTTACAACCCACAAGCAAGACCATGGATTCAGGTTGAAAATGCCACCACTCAGGAGTTGATCGACCAGGTATCCAAATGCCCGTCAGGGGCTTTAAGCATCAAGGAGCACTAGACTAATGATAGAGATTGAACAGGAAGGAGATGGCCAGGCCGGCCGTTTTGTTATTTACGAAGCCGATGAATTTGCCGGCGAATTGGTTTTCAACTGGAGTGGAGAATCGAAATTCACTATTGAGCATACGAGTGTGGAGGCTCCGTTTAAAGGAAAAGGCTTTGGAAAGCAACTGGTGATGGAAGCGATCGCCTTTGCCCGCAAAAATGAATTGAAAATCGTACCCGTTTGTTCGTTTGCTCAACGACTGTTTAACGAAGACCAATCGTTGCAAACGGTCAGAGACTGAGAAAAACGAAAAGCGTTCTATTGAATGAGTTCAGTAGCCATGAACCAAGCGGTGACAACTGATATGGTATTTTGGCTTTCGCTAATTCCGTTTACCACCGGTTAGATGGGCGAAAATAGTTTCAGCGCAAACCCCATTTCATTTCTTTTCCTTAGATGAATCGAAAGATCCATATAATGCCCTTAAATAAGCAATAGCATTAGATGAAACGAAACAAAGAAAAATCAAGTCAAACCGAACCCTCACCCGGGCGTTTTGACGGCCTTCGCACTTTTCGCCTTTCGGCGAAGTTGGGGAACCACTACTGAATACTGTAACTGTACACTGCGACTTTTCCCTTGTTTTCTGGTTCAAAACCCTCGTAGGCCGAGCTTTTCGCCTATTGGCGAAGTGGCGGACTTGATTATCCCAATTGAAGACTCGTCTTCCTGAACTCGTTTCAGGATCTTTCAGCGGGTTGCTCTGCCTGTTCGGTCATCTGGTTATCTGAATATCCGAAAATCTGATGATCTATTAATCTTGATTCTAGTATCTTTCAGCTGATTGCTGCTATCTCACCCTCTTGGCTCTTGGTTCTTTATTCTTGTATCTAACGTCTAATATCTAGGGTCTTGTTTTTATTATATGTGGTGGGGCGTTGCCCCAAACCCCAATTACTTTTTTGATACCAAAAAGTAATCAAAAAAGATCAAGTCAAAGTTATCCTTCCACGCGCGTCAGGATTTTTTCTTTCCGGCGCACTGCCCGGGATAC